>JAGYOT010000651.1 GCA_018399455.1 Desulfobacterales bacterium | reverse complement strand
CCTTAAAGTGCACCCCGCCTGGACGAGCCCTCGGGCCGGATGCCGACATGGCCTATGTGCCGTTTGGACCGGAGCTTCTGCCGGACGAAGAGCGACGGGGGCGCTGGCTGGAGAAAATCTCCGAAAGGCTTCGGCCCTACCTGACCCAAAACTGCATTTTTATCCGATACGATCTGCCCTGGCAATCGCCCTGGGCCGAGGATAAACACCGTTTTACCGAAAACCGCATCTGGCTCGGCAAACCCCGCACCGGTGTCCGTGAAATGCGCATGAATTTTGATACCCGGCATTGGAATCTTCGAAAAGCGCCTACAGATCTTCTGCCCACGGATACGGTGATCCTTGATTTGAAACCGGGAACCGACCGGCTGCTCAAGGCGATGAAGCCCAAGACGCGCTACAATATCAGGCTTTCCGGCCGAAAAGGCGTGCAGGTACGGGAAGCCGGCATCCGGGATCTTTCCCTCTGGTATGATATCTATTGCGAAACCGCTGACCGGCATGGGATGATGAAAAATGATATTGAATACTTCAAGACAGTGATGGAGGTCAATGCAGGAGATTCCGACTCCCCCGCCCGGATCCATCTCCTGCTGGCGGAAATTGACGGCAAGCCTGTCGCCGGCATCATGCTGGCCATTGCCGCGGGCCGCGCCACTTACCTGTATGGCGCCTCATCGGCCAAAAGCAGAAACTGCATGGCGACCTACGCACTTCAATGGGCCGCCATAAGAAAAGCTCAACAAGCCGGATGTCGGGATTATGATCTGTTCGGTACCGCTCCATACCCTGATCCCTATCATCCCATGTACGGACTCTACCGTTTCAAAACCGGTTTCGGCGGCTACATGTTCCACCGGCAGGGCTGCTGGGACTACCCCCTTGATACGGACCGCTATGAGCTTTACCGGGCCTCGGAAATGACCGGACCGGCATTTGCCGGATGATTCGGAAAAAGCAGTCGGATTCAATGAAAATCCTTTTTTTGTCCGCCAATACAGA
>JAGYOT010000650.1 GCA_018399455.1 Desulfobacterales bacterium | reverse complement strand
TGTGCCCGATTTCGGGCGGGCCGCCACAAAATCAGCGATCCCTTTTTCCGGGCTTATCCGGCCGACAAACGTGACGGAGCCTGTATTTTCTGATTTACTGCTCATTTGACCGTTAAACTGCAACAGAGCGGGAAGAATCTGGATTCTTGACTCGGGGATGCCCCGTTCCATAAATTTCATTTTTTGAAACTCGGTCTGGACCAGAAACATGTCAACATTGTTTATGATAAGACCGGTGATCCTTGCAGCCGCATTCCGGAGAGAATAGCCTGCGCTTTTCAAGGCATTGCCTTCGCAGTTTCTGAGTATGCACCACAGCTCTTTTCCAGCACCAAGACATTTTTCGCAAATTTGGCCCTTGTGGAGATGCAGCCCGCTTGGACAGAAGAGCCGGTAATTGGGACAGCGCATCACCACCGGAATGCCGGCCTGACCCAATACTGTAAGTATTGAAGGAGAGAGAAGCGGATAGAGGTTTTGGACCAGGGCCACATCTACGGTATGATCCTCTAAAAATTGGTGCAGGGATTTTACGGCTTCAGGACTGTGTATACCGGCAAAAAAGGCGCGCGTTTTACCCTGCAACCCCTGAATATCAGCTGATAAACGCAAAAACCATGTCACTGAATGCCCGTTCTGCTTCAGCAGGTCGGCAATCGCCTGCAACGCATGCTCTTCGCCGCTGGGGGCGCCGTATTTATTATGAACAATCAGAACATGCACTTGCTACCACCGGATCTTAATACTCGGCCGAGGGGACTTTGCAGCTGGTTTAAAGCTCAAAGTGCCGTTTTTCGACTCCCGCAAACAAACCATATGAAACCCCAACAGGGCCACAAAAACCGTTGCCGGAAGAGTGAACTGCTCTCCCAGGATCGAAACTGACATGGTATTAAGGCATCCGGCTGCCAACGCCGAAGCACAAGCCAACCAGGGCGGGTGCTTGAAATGTTTGTATCGGAGAAGCTCACGGGCCAGCGAAATAAAAAACAATCCCAATATGCCCA
>JAGYOT010000065.1 GCA_018399455.1 Desulfobacterales bacterium | reverse complement strand
TATTTTCCCTCCCGGGTTTATAACAATATAAGAAGTCTTGAATGCCCATGCTATGATGAAATCCATGCAAATTGCAAATGTTTTCGGATTATAGGCATAGGCTCAAAATCCGCTTTTTTGTTGCTGACAGAAGGCGCTGGCAAAGGATCGGAAACGGTCCTGCCGGATGGCCTGCCTCACATCTGCCATCAGGCTGAGGTAGAAGTGGAGGTTGTGGATGGTATTGAGCCGGTAAACAAGAATTTCACGGGAGCGGTAAAGGTGATGGAGATAGCTCCTGGAAAAGTTCCGGCAGGTATAGCAGCTGCAATTTGGATCAATCGGGCCGGTATCGGTTCTGAAGCGGGCGTTGTTGATGTTAAGGGGACCGGTTGAAGTGAAAAGCTGACCGTTCCGGGCATTTCGGGTGGGCATGACGCAGTCGAACATATCGGCCCCCATGCCGACCAGCTGCACCAGGTCGGCGGGGGTCCCCACCCCCATGATGTACCTGGGCTTTTCCACGGGCAATAACGGGAGACTGAAATCCGCTGTTTCCATCATGAGCTGCTTGGGCTCCCCCACGCTCAACCCTCCAAGGGCGTAACCCGGAAAATCAATTTCAATAAGTTGATCGATAGATTGACGCCTCAGGCGCGGCAACATTCCCCCCTGAACAATTCCGAACAGGATGTTTTGGGACGGGTTTTCAAGCCAGGCGGCCTTGCATCGCGCAGCCCATCGGGAGGTCAGCGCAAGGGCGTTTTGGGTTGCCGTTTCGCTTGCCGGATAGGAAATGCACTGGTCCAGGCACATGATAATGTCTGAACCGATTCGGCTTTGAATATGGATGGCATCCTCCGGTGTGATCAGATGGGCTGAGCCGTCAATATGGGACTGAAAGGAAAAACCGCTCTCTGTTACTCTTGAGAGTTTGGCCAGGGAAAAGATCTGAAACCCTCCGGAATCGGTCAAAATGGGCTTATGCCAGTTCATGAACCGGTGAAGTCCGCCGAACTGATCCAGCACGTCGCAGCCGGGCCGCAGGTACAGATGATAAGTATTGCCGAGAATTATTTGGGCCCCGCAGCCGGAAAGATCTTCGGGGGAAACGGCTTTGACGCTGCCGAGGGTTCCTACCGGCATGAATACAGGCGTTTGCACCCGACCATGGGGGGTTGCCAATTCTCCGGTACGGGCCCGGGTTTCAGTGGAGACGGCGCTTATATGAAAGTCAAAATGCATGGGCAGGCAGCGTGGATTCAAAATTGTTGTCGTCAATCATCATGGCATCGCCGTAACTGTAGAAGCGGTACCGGTTTCGTATGGCTTCCCGGTAAGCGGCAAAAAGGGTATTCTTTCCGGCAAAGGCGGAGACCAGCATGAGAAGCGTTGAGCGCGGCAGGTGAAAATTGGTGATTATGGCATCCACAGCCTTGAACCGGTAGCCCGGATAGATGAAGAGATCGCAGGAGCCGCTCCGGGAAGAAATGCGGCCTGTTTCATCGGCTGCATACTCCAGGGTCCGAACGGATGTGGTGCCAACGGCTACGATTCTCCGGCCCCGGGCCCTGGCCCGGTTAATCCGTTCCGCTTCGGCCCCGGAAATGCTGAAGGTCTCGGAATGTATTTCATGGTCCCTGATGTCGTTGACCCGCACGGGCATGAAAGTGCCGTAGGATACGTGAAGCGTGACCGTCGCGATTTCAACGCCTTTTTCCCGGAGTGCCTCAAGCAGGGGGGCGGTAAAGTGGAAGCCGGCGGTGGGGGCGGCCACGGCGCCTTTGCGGGCCGCGTAGACCGTCTGGTAGCGAATGCGGTCATCAGGGGTTCCCGGGCGCCGGATATAGGGAGGCAGCGGCATTTCTCCCAGGCTCTCCAGTATTTTCTCAAATGCGGTTTCCGCATGGAATTCAACAACGAAGCGGCTGTTGGAAAAACCTTTGACCACGGCCGAGAGGGCCGGGCCGAAATCAAGCCGGGTGCCGGGCTTGGGGGCCTTTGAGGCACGGATGAGGCATTCGCAGTCAAACCGGCCTCCCTCCCGGGCGGCTGCCGCCTCCGGATAATTGATAATCAGAAGCTCGATCTTGCCACCGGTGGCTTTTTTTCCGTAAAGCCGGGCCGGTATGACCTGCGTGTCGTTTACTACCAGCAAGTCGGAAGGGGCAAGCATTTGAGTGATATCCGCAAACCGGTGATGGGAGACGGCTCCGGTCAGGCGGTTTAAATGCAGAAGCCGGGATTGTTCGCGTTTTTCAGCGGGGCGCTGGGCGATCAGGGACTCCGGAAGCTCATATTCGTAATCGGCAATTGAAAACATTGTGCTCAGGCTTTTCCCACATAAACCAGAAAGAGTCCCAGGAGCATCAGCACAAAACCGAATTTTTGAAGCGTTGACTCCGGTATTTCATGGATTTTTGCCAGCATGGCCTTCATCCTTGCCGGAAAACCGAAATAGGGCACGCCCTCGATAATCATGACCATTCCCAAAACGCACAGGAAAAATTTCATAACCAACCACCTTTTTTTCTGATAAGCCTAGGAAAATATATTTAAACCGCCCCAAATGTCAAAAGTAAAAAGCAAATGCCGGGGATTTGCGCCGGGAGTCCAAAAGAACCGGGCTTGCGGCCCGAAATTACCTTTTTGGATGCATCTGTGTTGACAGCCGATGCAGATTCGATCTAAATTAACAAATTTAAATGCGAAGCCCTGGCCGGGGGCAGAGGGGGAAGCTGTGGCAGATACCTATTATTATCTCTGGGAATTTGCGGTCAGTGCCGCCATTATCGTTTTGGGGCTTACCTATATCTGTTATGACAGGATAAAAAAACGCGGCCGGCGGCTTTCAGAGCCGGAAAGAGAGCGCCGTATCGGCCGTTTGAACGCAGCCGTCCTTTCCGTTCTGGGTGTTTTTGCCACTATTGGCGGCGGCGCATGGCTGCTTTTTGTCCTGACGCATGAGATTTATGTCAGTCCCGAGTTGAAAGGATGGCATTGTCCAATGGTCGGCCTGATAACGGCAATCGTCGGCATTGGTTTACTGGCAGCAGGAATAAGAACCTATTATGGCGGCGGGTTCAATTCCAGGCGGCACAAATAGGCCGGAAGAATAAGCCGCCCATTTGGCGGACGGATTACGGAATCAACCGGGCCCGACCCTGGCATATAAATCGATATTTCAGCAAACGCGAAGGATGCCCTCATGGAATTTGTCCCTGTCATCGGGCTTGAAGTTCATGCTCAGCTCAAAACCCGCACCAAGATTTTTTGTTCCTGTTCCACCCGGTTCGGCGCACCGCCCAATACACATGTATGTCCCGTTTGCCTGGGCATGCCGGGCGTGCTGCCGGTTTTAAACCAGACTGTGGTTGAATTCGCCATGCGCATGGCGCTGGCGACGAATTGCCGGATTGCCCCGGAAAGCCGTTTTGCGCGGAAAAACTATTTTTACCCGGATCTGCCCAAGGGTTATCAGATTTCGCAGTATGAGCTGCCCATTGCTGAGCACGGCCGCGTTTATATCACTCGCCCGGATGGAAGCAAAAAGCGGATCGGCCTCACTCGCATCCATATGGAAGAGGATGCCGGCAAACTGATTCACGACCCTGACCGGGCGGTGAGCTACGTGGACTATAATCGTACGGGCGTGCCCCTGATTGAGATCGTGAGTGAGCCGGATATTGAATCGCCTGAGGAAGCGGGCGCCTATCTGCGGCAGCTGCGTGCCATCGTGAGGTATCTGGGAATTAGTGACGGAAACATGGAGGAAGGCAGCTTCCGGTGTGACGCCAATGTCTCGGTGCGGCCGGAAGACAGCCAAACGCTGGGCACCAGGACTGAGCTGAAGAATTTAAACTCTTTTAAATTCGTTGAAAAAGCTCTGGCCTATGAAATCGAGCGTCAGATCGGGGTGCTGGCTGAAAACGGGGAGGTTGTCCAGGAAACCCGGCTTTGGGATACGGCGAAAAACCGCACGGTATCCATGAGAGGCAAGGAAGAAGCACATGATTACAGGTATTTTCAGGATCCGGACCTGGTGCCGCTTAAAATTGACGAAGCATGGATCGGCCGCATTAAAAGTGATCTGCCCGAGCTTCCGGATGCGCGCAAGGACCGTTTTATGGATCAATACGGGCTGCCCGCCTATGATGCCGACGTATTGACGGGCGCAAGAGAGCTGGCGGATTATTTTGAGGCCTGCGCTCAGGCCGTGAACAATCCGAAACTGGTCAGCAACTGGATCATGGGAAGCCTCCTGGGGCTGTTGAATGCTGAAGGAAAAAGCATCGAGGAGACCCCCATATCGGCCCGACAGATGGCGGAGCTGTTGAAACTGATCGATGATGAGGTGATCAGCGGTAAAATTGCAAAAACGGTTTTTGATGAAATGGTGGCAAGCGGAAAAACCCCTAAGGCCATTGTCGAGGAAAAGGGATTGGTCCAGGTGACGGATCAATCGGCCATTGAGGTTGTAGTGGACAAGGTGATTGCGGATTGTCCGGATGAAGTGGCCGCCTATCAGGCGGGAAAGAAAAAGCTCCTGGGGTTTTTTGTGGGCCGGGTCATGAAGGAGACGCAGGGCAAGGCCAATCCCCAGATGGTCAATACCCTGTTGAAAAAGAAGCTCGGGTAAGCCGGAATCCGGCGCAATAAATCGCTTCTAAGTAACTTCGGGAAGTCAGGAGCCAGTAGGCAGAAGTCAGAATAAAAAAATGATATATTCCGATAACTTCTTATCTTCTGTCTTCTGACTCCTGACTCCCGAAAAATCAAAAGTTATTTGCACCGCTCGGTCCCGGGCGCGGCCCGGGGGGAACACTTCCGAAGGAGAAAGGGCGAAACAGGAGATTTTAAATGACGAGCAAAAAACGAATTGTCAGCGGCATGCGGCCGACCGGGGCGCTTCATCTCGGAAATTTTCACGGGGCGCTCAAAAACTGGATCAACATGCAGGATATCTATGACTGCTTTTTTTTCATTGCCGACTGGCATGCCCTGACCAGCGATTATGAGGACCCGTCCCATATCAAGGAGTACAGCCGGAAAATGATGATCGACTGGCTGGGCGCAGGCCTCTCGCCGGAGAACGGCACCCTGTTTATCCAGTCCCATGTGCCGGATCACGCCGAACTGTTTCTGCTGCTTTCCATGATTACGCCAGTGCCCTGGCTGGAGCGAAACCCCACCTACAAAGAGCAGATTGCCGAGCTACGAAACAAAGACCTGTCCACTTTTGGATTTCTGGGTTACCCTATTCTACAAGCTGCCGACATTATTATCTATAAAGCCGAAGGCGTACCGGTGGGCGTGGATCAAGCCCCCCACATTGAAATTACCCGGGAGATCGCAAGGCGGTTTAATTTCTTTTACGGCAATGTTTTCCCGGAGCCCGAGACCATTTTGACCGAATCCGCCAAAATCCTGGGCACGGATCGCCGGAAGATGAGCAAAAGTTACGGCAATGCGATCTTTCTCTCTGATCCGCCGGAAACCATCCGCAAAAAAGTCGCTACGATGATCACCGACCCACAGCGAAAAAAACGAACCGACCCCGGAGATCCGGATATCTGCAATGTCTATTCATTCCACCAGATGTATTCCGGGCCGGATATGACGGCGGAAATAAACCAGGATTGCCGGAATGCAGCCATCGGATGCGTAGAATGCAAGCAGAAAATGGCGGAGAGCCTGATCGAAGCGCTTGCACCGATCCGGGAAACCACCCTGTATTACGAGCAGCACCCGAAAATTGTGGATGACATCATTGCCCGGGGAAACAAAAAGGCAGCGGCGGAAGCCTCGCAAACCCTGGACGAGGTCAGAGCAGCGCTTAAAATTTAGACATCCAATGGCCAATGAAGTCTATCAAATAGCCCTGACCGATATCTTTGAAGGTCCCATGGATCTGCTTGTCCATCTGATCAAAAAAAACGAGGTGGACATTTATGACATCCCCATTGCCTTGATTACCGACCAGTTTCTGGCCTACCTGGAGTGGATGAAAGCACTGGATATCGATGTCGCAGGGGATTTTCTGGTCATGGCCGCAACACTGACCCATATTAAATCGCGTCTGCTGCTCCCTTCACGGCCGGCTGACAGCGACAGCGACGAGGAGGGGGATCCGAGAAATGAAATCTCAGGACCGCTTCTTGAGTACCTTCAGATGAAATCCGTGGCCGAACAGCTTGCCGGCCGCCCTATGCTTGATACAGATGTTTTTGCCCGCAAAGGCGAAGCTCCGGAATTATCGGCCAATCTTTTCGAAAAGGCGGTGCAGGCGGATCTGATGGACCTTCTGGGCGCCTATCAGTCCCTTATGGACAACATGGCAGATCTTCAGGGTTTACGAATCACATTTGACCGGATCTCCGTCAAGGAAAGAATGACCGAGATAATTGACAGAATCAAAGATAAGGGAGCGATGGCATTTGAGGACCTTCTGCCGCAGGCGCCGGATCGCATGGAAATCATTGTCACCTTCCTTGCAATTCTTGAAATTGTGAAACTCAACATGGGCCGCCTGATTCAGTCCGACCCTTCCGGCAGCCTGCGGTTGATACAGCGGGAGGGGCCGAAGCATTGGGAAAATGAATAGGGCGCAAGGTATGGATCATGAGCTCAAATCCATCATTGAGAGCCTCTTATTTGTATCAGACGGGCCGTTGAGTGTGGATCGGATCAAAAAAACACTTCCGGAGGCGGACAGGGAAACCATCAAATCCGCATTGCAGGCCATAAAAGATGAGTTTGACCAACGCCGGGGCGGTTTCGTACTCCGGGAAGTGGCCGGCGGCTACCAGTTTCGGACACCTTCTGAGCATAAGCAATGGATTCAGCACCTGCTTAAGCCGAACGCGGCCCGTCTCAGCAAGGCGGCCCTTGAGACACTCTCCATTATTGCTTACCGCCAGCCGGTAATGCGAAGTGAAATCGAGCACATCCGGGGTGTAAACTCCGGGGCGACGATCCGCCTGCTGCTGGAGCGGAAGCTGGTGCGCATCCTGGGCCGCCGTGAAATCCCCGGGCGGCCACTGGTTTATGCCACCACCCAGAGATTTCTGGAAGCCTTTGAATTAAACGACTTAAAGGACTTACCAAGCCCATCAGATATCGATGGCGGGCAGGCGCCCGCAAAATCCGGTGAGCAGCCCCTTCCATTTAAATCCGGAAGGGAAAGCACAACGGAAAATTTCAAAAACAACACCTGACTTCCTCTGACTGTCGTCCTGAAAAACGGAAAGCGCATTTTCTCCCTGGACCGGAGCCTTGATTCATTGCAGATCAGTTTTAAAAACCGCAAATCCGTTGTATGCTCTGCTTAGTTTAACAGCAGCAGCTGAATCCAGGGCATAGGCTTAACCGGGTTTTTGAACTCTGCCTGGCCTGATAAAACATGGGATTCATAGCCCACGTCATCGAGCAAAACGGTAAAGGCGGATTCGTCATCCTGCCAGATGTCTTTTCCGGTCAACAGGTCAATGGTTTCTCCGTTGGCATCATATCCGGCTTCCGTACGGTTTAAAACCGTCGGGATGATGGCGATATCATAGACCCCAACAGGCTGCTCCGCCTTCAAGGAAACGTTTAATGTAAACAGGCTGGTGCCCGTCTCACATCCGGACTCATTCCCCCGCTTTGCTGCAGCGATGACCAAATTTGTCATGTCTTGGTCCTGTTCACTGGTGCCCGTCTTCGTCAATGTATCCAAATGACTAAAAAATCCACTCTCAATGCTGATGTCCAGCGAACTGCTGTAAAGCAGTGTAAAACTTGCCCCCACAAGGGTTTGTAAATTATCCGTACAGATAGGGATAGTTAATGTTTCACCCTTGCTCCCGATATCCTGGCCAACGGTCAGCATGACCGCCTCAGCCCGTGGGAACAACCCGGCCAGGATCAAAGCAACCCAAAAAATGGTAAGTTTTTTCATAAAATCCAACATCTCTCAAAATAAAGAATCAAATGAGACAAACGACAAGCTCGAAAAAAGCCCCGCCGATGTCTTTTTTGTGAATCAGTCGTATCTTTTTGTATATCAAGGACCAGCTCAAATCCAAAAAAGAGAAAGAAGACGTAATGTCATCATTTTGACAGCTTATGCCAAAATCTGAAGATTCCCTCCTATTAAACGTAAGCGCTTTTTAAAGCACACTACGCCGCCGGCAAGGCGATTTGGTCAGGCGTGAGGCCCTGAGGCAGCAGAGTTCGGTAATCGTCTTCGGTTTGTGCCAGCGGTAAATTCTCAAAAAGGTATCTCAGGTAAAAATAAGGCGTCAATCCATTGGCCTTGGCTGTCTCAATCAGGCTATAAATGGTGGCGCTGGCTG
>JAGYOT010000649.1 GCA_018399455.1 Desulfobacterales bacterium | reverse complement strand
CAGGATGCCCGAGGCATAGGCCCCAATGGCGACAAACGCGCCGTGACCGATTGAGATCTGGCCGGCATACCCCATCAAGAGGCAGAGCCCGATGCAGGTCAGGCAGTTGAATGCCGTAAATATCAACACCCCGAGATAATACTCGTTGCCGATGATGACAGGCAGCAGCAAAATGCCGATGATCAAAGCGATCAAGCCGGTAATATCGCGTCCCTGCATATCAGAATTCTTTCAGACGCATGGCTTCGGAGCTGCCAAAAATTCCGCTGGGCCGGATAAAAAGAACAGCCAAAAGAACCATGAGCGCCATGGCATCCATATAGTGCGAAGAAATGTAGCCCGCCCCCAGGGCCTCCAAAATACCCAGCAAAAGGCCGGCTACCACAGCTCCCATACTGTTTCCAAGACCCCCCAGGACGGCAACGCCAAAGCCCTTTAACCCCAGAAGCGCCCCCCGGCCGTAATCCATCTGGATAACGGGCGTGATGATAATCCCGGCAATTGCCCCGATTCCGGCTGAGAGCGCAAAGGAGAGCATAATCATCCTGCGTGCATTGATGCCCGCAAGACTGGCTGAATCGCGGTTTATGGCGCAGGCCCGGATGCATTTTCCGATCATGGTGTAATTAAAAAAGACGACAAGGCCTATCACGACAAGCAGAAGAATCGCCAGGATCCAGAGCGTCTGGGGGAGGATAAACGCGCCCAGAAATTCGATCGGCGGGGCTTCGGTAAAATGGTGCATGAAATGGGAGCCCTTGCCCCAGATACACATGGCCCCGCCTTTCAGCAGAATTGAGACCGCAATGGTAATAATGATCAGCCGCAGCACTGACGGCTGCCTGACCGGATTAATGGTCAGCCGCTCCATGAGGATGCCCACTCCGGTTACCGCGACGACCGTGATAATAAAAGCAAACAGGATGGAAAAATCAAGCGCCATGGTGAGGGTGACCATGAGCAGCCCCCCCAATACGACGAACTCGCCCTGGGCGAAATTGATAATCCCGGTGGCATTATAGATGATATTAAAC
>JAGYOT010000648.1 GCA_018399455.1 Desulfobacterales bacterium | reverse complement strand
CCCCGATAAAACTCACCGACTCCCTCACCCAATTCAGGGCCGACCAAAAAAAGTAGGCATTTCGTAAATTTTCAGAATGAACCGATTCCGCCATGGCGGCCTCTTCAGGCGTCAGCGTGTCAATCGCCTCCACCATGGGCAAAATCTCTTTGAGCAGCCGCTCCTTTTGCTCCGTCAGGGCCAGCATCTCATCGACGATCAAGGCTTTCGCCGCCTGGCGCTCCGCAAGAATCACATCCCGCAACGCTCCCAGATGCCCGAGCAGATTTTCGCTACCCATTGGCTTTGCCTTCCGCGATGTATTTCAATAAACTTGCTGCGACTTTCTGAGAATCCGGGGCGTAGGTTCCGTTGGCGATTTGCTCCTTTACAGTTTGAATACGCTCCTGCCTTTCCGCATCCACGGACAGATCGACCTGTGTATCCTTAGCCTGCTGAAGCATTTTTGAAAAAACCACCTTATCGCCTTCCCTGGCCTTGTCCGCCTGCTGGGACTTGTCAACCGGCTGCTTTTTCTGAATGTTTTCGAACTGCTTGATCCCATGACCTGGATGTATTTTCATAGCAGTTTCCTCCGTATCGGGACGATGTGTCAAAAACCGCCCCCATAATTTTTTCTGGAATCCGATCCAAAAAATGATTCCCCTTCACTTATTCTATCGGATGTCCGGGAAAAAACCTTTAGCATTATTTTTGATCAGCGGAGGCAGCATTTTGAAATTCTGCATATATCAGAGGGGCAAGCCCCAGTCCTCCCTTTCTTGCCATGTCACGGGCCACTTCCATATCCATAATCTCCTGGTACCAGTCCGTCCCCTGACCCGGCTCCAAATAGCCGTCGTCCGGAATAGTCTGCCGCATTTCCTTAAACAGCGAGTGAATCAGGATTGCTTCAAAATCCTGGCACAACTGCTTGAGACCTTTCTGATCCCTGCTGTTCGAGAGGTTTCCCTTTTCCGTCGATTTTACAAAAGATGCGATTCTCGGGTCAACTGCCAGTTCCATATTCATTTCCTCTTGCTTAGAGAATCACCAGTTCCGCCTGCATTGCGCCGGC
>JAGYOT010000647.1 GCA_018399455.1 Desulfobacterales bacterium | reverse complement strand
CCTTGGTTTGCAGAAGGGCGACAGGGTCGCCATAATCGATTCCAATAAGCCCTGGTATCTGCAGCTATACTTCGGCATTACGGGGGGCGGAATGGTTGCGGTGCCCCTGAACTATCGCCTTGCGCCCAAAGAATATGTTTACCTGCTTAACCAATCCGGGGCCAGGGCGGTCTGTGTCGGGGAAAACTATATTGAGACGATAAACTCGATACGGGATCAGATCCCTGATGTGGCGCATTTTATTTCTCCGTCGGCTGCAGAGGGATACATTGACTTCGAGGCGCTTATTCAGGGGGCATCAGACAAACCGGCGGATGTTTCCTTATCCGAAAGCGATCTGGCCACATTAGGATATACCAGCGGAACCACAGGTTTGCCCAAAGGCGCCAAAATCACACACAAAAATGTCATTCAGAATGCAATGAACTATCTCATTGAACTCCCGCTTTATCCAACAGATGTCTGCTACAATCATTTTCCCATGTTCCATTGCGGAGGCTACTCGCTCATGGGCTATTACGGCCGGGGCCTGACCCAGGTGTATGACGACTTTGCCCCGCAGAACGCCTTTGAGGTGATCCAGCGGGAGAAAGTGAATTACTGGTATATCCCGGCAGGCGCCCTCGCTTTTGTTCCGGGCTTTAAAGAGTATGAGAACTACGATGTGGACTCTGTGAGGATTATCTATACGGGGGGGAGCGCAACCCGGAATGCGGTGGTGGAGAGCCTTTTCAAAATGTTTCCCAATCTGCAGAGCCTTCATGACATTTATGGCCTCACTGAATGTACCGCCTCGGTAGTGGCCCGGACCATTACCCGAAGCATGCTGCCGGAACTGGATCAAGTTGGTGAGCACTGCGGTCCGGAATGCTTTGGCGTTCATGCCAGAATTGTTGATGAACTTGGGAAAAAGGTTCCCACGGGGGAGCTGGGCGAGGTCGTTGTCCAGGCTGAGACCGTATGCCAGGGTTACTGGGAAAAACCCGAAGAAACAGAGAAAACGCTTCGTGACGGTTGGCTTCACACCGGCGATATCGGCCGGTTTGATAAAGAAAGGTTTTTGGATATACTTCTGCTTGATG
>JAGYOT010000646.1 GCA_018399455.1 Desulfobacterales bacterium | reverse complement strand
CTCCCTCACGAACCAGGCGTCCCGGCAAACAGGACCTTTGCGGGAAAAACCAGGCAGCGGCCATGCCTTGCCTGTTGTCCGGCCCTTGTGGGCCACGGGTGCGGGCGGCAGCTTCCGGAGGGCGGGCGTCATGGGCTCCCGGTTTGTCACCCGGCCCGCCCGGCGGACCGGGCCTGGCACGGCCCTCACAAAAAACCACCGTTTCGTTATGATGGAAAAGCAAAAATGATGGGAAAAAAGCCATACCAAGTTTTTTCAGGAAGCCCGGGGGGCCGCTTGAGCATTACCGGCGTTACGCTGATGGTGCTCTGGCTTGCCGGACTCGGCGTTTTGTTTGGCTATTCACTGATCCCCAATGCCGGCCTGAGCAGCTTTGTCCCGGGCAGCGGATTCGATAAAATCGCCCGTTTCCTGGTGTTTGCGGCCTTCGCGTTCGTTCCGGCCGCGTTTTTTGAATCGGTCAGGTACGGGCTGCTGGCCGCCAGCTGCGTGGCCCCGTTCGGATTTGTCATCGAGTTTCTGCAGCGCGGGATATCGGGACGCAATTTCTCCCCGGAGGATATCATATCCAACAACCTGGGGACGCTTTTGGGCATCGGCCTGGCAGTGGGCTGGCGGCTGGTCCGGTTTCGCAGGCAGGCCATGCAAGGGCCAGCCGGGAAGGAAGAAGGGGCCGAAGGCGCCGGAACTCCGGGCAGCCCCGGATCGGAGGCAGTGGGATGAAGCGGCGCATCCTGATGATCATGGAGCAGTGCAACCCGGAATGGGCTTCCGTGCCCCTGGTGGCTTATAATTGGTACAGCCGTGTCCGGGAGCTGGCGGAGGTCACCCTGGTGACCCACGAGCGAAACCGGCCGGCGCTGGAGAAAGTCCGGGCCGGGCACGCCATCGACTATATCCCGGAGAGCCGGGGAGCAAAGGCGATCTATTGCCTTGCCAGCCGTGTGACGCAGAGAGGCGGCGTGAACTGGCCGCTCCAGCATGCGCTTGCCTACCCGGTGTACGGGCAATTCAACAGGCGGGTATATGAACGCTACGCCGGCCGGGCGGCAGCAGGGGCCTTTGAGCTCGTCCATGCCATGACCCCGGTGCTGCCGCGGTAC
>JAGYOT010000645.1 GCA_018399455.1 Desulfobacterales bacterium | reverse complement strand
TGTTTTCGATCAAATGGTGCAGGCTCTGCTGGTGCCGATCTTCTTTACGTCCATCGGCCTGCACCTCGATTTCCTCGGGAACTTTGATTTGCTACTGGTCGGGTTCATTTTTGTCATCGGATTTGCCGGGCGTTATATCGGGGCCTATGTCGGGGGGCGCCTGATTGGACAACCCTCCCTGCACAGTCGCCTGATTGCCGATGCGCATGTCCCCGGCGGCGAAATGCAGATTATCATCGGGATGCTGGCCCTTGAATACGGTGTTATTAGCGAACGCGTGTATGTGGCCATCATTTTCGGTGCGATTGCCACCTCCGTATTGGCGGGCCCGCTGATGGGCCGTCTCCTGCACAAAATCGAGAAAGTCGATTGGCTGGCCTTTTTACCTGTCGACCATGTGCTGCCCGATTTGAAGAGTCGGAATCCGGAGGGCCTGATTCGCGAGATGTGCCAGTATGCCGGTCCTTCGTTGGAACCCCTCGATGTGGAAGCCGTGACAGAAGCCGTGCTGACCCGCGAACGGCAAATGTCCACGGCCTTGGAGGAACGCATGGCCGCGCCTCACGCCCGACTGGAAGGCTTGTCCCGGCCGGTGGTCTTTTTCGGGCGCAGTCTCCAGGGAATTGACTGGAACACCGCGGATGACCAGTTGGTTCGGATGGTATTTCTCATTTTGACTCCAAAAGATCAACCGGATGCCCAAATCCAACTATTACAGGGAATTGCCAAGACCTTGCGAGCAGAGGTGCGAACCAAGGTGTGCGAAGCCGCCACCCGATCGGATATCCTTGAACAGCTTCGGGCCGCTTCAAACGTCTTGAAGAAGTGAAAGAAATTTTTACTACGAGGCGACATGGTTTCACTCATTCTACTCTTGTCCATCGGTATCCATTCACAACGACGCAGGTGAAACCATCGGCGTGGTTCCGGTGTCCGGGAATGTAACCAACGAGAAGCAGACCGAACAGGAACTGACGTACAGGCCTCAGTTTAAAGAGTAAAACCCGTCTTTTCCGTCGCAGAAGCAAATGCGTGTCGATAGACGTGCGATGCCCTCACGGAAAGACGTTTCCATTCGTCTTTCCGAGTTTAAAAAGCCCCCGTGCCCTCGCGGCACGGGTTTACGGGATCTAGGGCTAGAATTTCCAAACTCTG
>JAGYOT010000644.1 GCA_018399455.1 Desulfobacterales bacterium | reverse complement strand
ACACCTGCGCCGGGGGCCGCGCCGGCCACGAACCGTATGCGCCGTGCAGCATCGCATCCCTGCGTGAAAAGGGCTATCAATACTGGGCCCTGGGCCACGTCCACCAGTATGAGGTGCTGTCTGAAGACCCTTTCATTGTATATCCGGGCAATACCCAGGGAAGGCATATCCGGGAATCCGGGGCAAAGGGATGTGTACGGGCGGAAGTTGACGATCAGCTGGGCGTTGCGGTTTCGTTTATCGAGACCGATGTAACCCGGTGGCATTTTCTGGAAGTGGACGCTCGATCCGCGCAGTCAGGCTACGAAGTCGTGGAGGCCTTTTCCGGGTGCCTGGAGGCTGCCGTATCGGATAACAACGGTATACCCCTGGCCGTGCGCGTCGAGGTTTCGGGTGAGTCGGAGGCGGCGGGCGAACTCGCCGCAGAGCCGGAGCGCTGGACCGGGGAGATTCGTGCTGCCGCCCTGGAAGCCGCAGGCAGCCGGGTCTGGGTCGAAAAAGTGATTTTTGCCTGCCGTCTGCCGGGGTCGTACGAGAACCCGCCGGCAGGCGGGGCGGTAAGCGAACTCATTACGCTGTTTGATGAGATGGCAGGCGACCGGCAGGCCCGGCAGGAGCTTGGAGATGCGCTTTCCAATTTTTACAGGAAGCTTCCCAGAGAATTAAAGGAGGGGCCGGACGCCATACGGCTGGATGACCCGGACTGGATCGCCGGCCTCCTTTCCCGGGTGCGCCCCGGGCTGATCGGCCGGCTTATGAAAAAGGGAAGCGGCAAATGAGGATCGAGGCTTTAAATCTGATCGCCTTTGGTCCGTTTACGGAAAAGTCCCTCGACTTCAGCCGGGTCAGAGACGGAAACAAGGGGTTTCATTTTGTCTTCGGCCCCAACGAGGCCGGCAAAAGTTCGGCACTCCGGGCGCTTCGGGCACTTCTTTACGGCATCCATGAGCGCTCGCCGGACGGTTTTATCCATCCTTATGCAAAGATGAGGATCGGCGGCACGCTGCGCTCAGCAGGGGGGAGGCGCCTGGATATTATCCGCCGAAAAGGCCGTAGCAGCACCCTGCGTGCCGCGGATGACCTGACGGTTGTAAAAGAGGCCGAACTCAACGCTTTTCTAAACAATGTGGACGCCGATTTATTTTCCACCATGTACGGAATCGGCTACGA
>JAGYOT010000643.1 GCA_018399455.1 Desulfobacterales bacterium | reverse complement strand
GCCTGAATTTATGACCTTTTGCCGTATTTATTTATTTTCCAGGGGTTTTTTGTTGCGGTAGCCCGGTTTAACCAGGATTTCCAGATAGAATGAGTCCTGTTGTTCCGCTTCGACCTGGTCGATGGATTTATTGATGGCGGAAAGATGAATAATGTCAGAGTTCGCTTCCTCCGCACCGAATCGACAGTCAAAATCCCAAAAATCGACACCCGGCGGCAACTGTTTGTTGCGCTCTCGTTTGACATATTTTTTAACTTCGTGTTTGATGGCTTCCACCATTCTGGGGCGCTTGATCTTGGGATGTATAAACGTAAATGTTTTCTTCATAATAATTCCAAAAGGTGTGGTTGGGTAATGGGTGTTCATCCGGCAACGACGGATGAAGCCGGCTGAGGGTGGACTTGCAATAATTGTTTTCTCAAGGACTACTGAAGGGTCTTTTTTGTTTTTCAAGGCCCTTTCTGCCAACGACTGAGGCAGTCTGCAGCTTCCCCGGTTTTTAAGGTTATCGCTTGATCATCGATTTTACTTCAAGCGTTCACGCTGGCAGTGTAGTCTCTTTCCCGCATTTCGCATACCTGTATTTGACGCCTGTACCAAAACTCATTATCTGTTTATGGTAATGACCACGGAGCTGTCGTATTAGCCACGCGGCTTTTCCAAAGCGTTGGCCCCTCCCGCCGGAAGCGGAAGGGGCCAGCCTATCGGTTCAGGTTCTGTCGAAGGCGCCACACCGCCCTCAGGAGCGAGTGTCCGGTTCACATTTGTGGTAATCCCAGCATTTTTCTTTGCCTTCGCCGGTTTTTACTAACAGGTGCTCATGAGTACAACTGTTCACGAAACCGACCTCGTTGCTTGCCATATTACGCACAGAGGCGGGTTTGTTTGTTAGGGTGGTTTTGCACACATCCATGTAAATATTCCGGTTCATCATGGGTTCCTTTCTTTTGGTGTTCCATGGGTAAAATATGGCATCTTTTCTATATATGGGACAAGGCATAGGTCCCGATGGTTTCTATTCTTGACCTGGGAAGTTTTTGCTCCATGCCTGGCATTTTTTTTTGCGCCGATTCCGATCTTTTTACGGCGTGGTGCAGGCTCAGCTTATTGCGCCGGTATCCAGAATCCTGTTTTCGACAAAAAGAGACTCAAAAGGAGAAAATTTATGAGCGAATACCCCCCAT
>JAGYOT010000642.1 GCA_018399455.1 Desulfobacterales bacterium | reverse complement strand
CCTTTCAGATTTCCCATGGAAAGGGTCACGATATCGTAGTGCCTGAGCAGCTCCCGATCATAAGCAGCCCGTTTTTCCGGATTGCTCAAAACCTCGAAGGCCTGATTGATAAGGGCGGCGTCTCTGTGATTTCCTCCGAGATCGGGGTGCATCCGCAGCTTGCGCAGCAGCAGCATGTAGTTGTGCCGAATCACCTCAAAGGGCGCATCCGGCTGGACCTCAAGAATACGATAATAATTCCGCCTGTTTTTCATAATGTTGTCCTATACCATGCCGCCCGGATTTTGTAAAGCGCTTGTGTATTGTTGACAATAAGGATAATTACCTGTAATTACGGCCTATGGGTTTATTTCAGGTGATACGTGACTATTTGAGCAAGGCCAGGGATGAGGCGGACATGGCCCATCAAATGGCCAATCAGCCAGCGGCTGCATCTCCATCTGCTGCCGCCCGGACCGCATGGGTCGGCGTCGACCTTGACGGAACCCTGGCCTACTTTAACGCCGAATCAACGCTGTCTGAAGTGGGGCCGCCGATCCCTCCGATGCTCGAGCGGGTCAGGGCGATGATCGCCAGGGGCGAACGGGTCAAGATCGTAACCGCCTGGGCTGCATACGCCGAACAAGTGCCGCTCATTCAGAAATGGCTCAGGGAAAACGGGCTGCCGCCGCTGGAAGTAACCAATATAAAGGATTTCAACATGATCCGGCTCTATGACGACCGATGCATCCAGGTGGAAAGCAACACGGGCCGCATCATCACAGACGCCCATGACCGGGGAGAGGACGGTTTTTAGTCATGCGATACCTCTACTACATCATCGGCATCTTTATCCTGCTGACCCTTTGCCTTGCCTTTTTTCTGCATGAGCGGGGACAGTTGGAAATGTCCAGGACGGCCATCGCCGTAAACGACCGGAAAATCAGTGAGGCCGAACTGAAACGGTTGATGCGGAAAAAACCCCATGACATGACAAAAGACAAGTATATCGATTCCCTTATCATGAACGAGCTTTTGATCCAGGAGGCCATCGGGCAGAACATCTACAGGGAGGAGGCGTTTCGCCTGTCCGTGGAAAACTTCTACGAGCAGTCCCTAATCAAAATCCTTCTTGACCGAAAATACGAGTCCTTCGCCCCGATCGTTACGGCGGCGGAGATTGAAAAATACCGGGAGCTGACCGG
>JAGYOT010000641.1 GCA_018399455.1 Desulfobacterales bacterium | reverse complement strand
CCTGCCGGTTTTTGATCTTGGTCATGGCCGAGCCGAATGGTTTAAAATCATTGACCATGGTTTGATCGACCAGGATGTTGCGATCTGCTAAAAATAAAATCCGCTTTTTGGCCCTTGCCTTCCACAGCCGCCAGATGATTTGAAATGCGGTGAAGGTTTTGCCGGTGCCGGTGGCCATGACCAGGAGAATCCGGTTCTGCCCCCTGGCGATGGCTTCGATGGTTCGGTTAATGGCGATGCGTTGATAATAGCGCGGGGTTTTCCGGGTGACATCCGTATAGTAGTCCTGCTTAACAATTGACAGGTCTGTATGTTCGATATCTTTATATGTGCAATACCGCTGCCACAGGTCATCCGGCGAAGGAAATCCCGAAAGTGTCAGCTCGGTTTCTGTTTGATCACCGGTGCGGCTTCGGTCATGGAATAAAAAACCGTCTCCGTTTGAGCTGAATACAAAGGGGAGGTCCAGCATGTCGGCATATTCTAAGGCCTGCTGCATACCGGCACCGATTGAATGATTGTTGTCCTTTGCCTCAATAACAGCCACCGGAATATTCGGTTTATAATAAAGGATATAATCCGCCCGCTTGGCCTTGCCCCGGGCCGCCATCTGCCCTTTTACAATCACCCGGCCATGGGTGAAGGTCACCTCCTCGCGAATCTGAGCATGGAGATCCCAGCCTGCCGCCTGGAGCGCCGGCGTGATGTATTTGCTGCAGATATCTCTTTCGCTCAAAGACTTTTTATTCATGCCGGATCCATAAAGACTCTGATTTGAGGTTAATAAAGCTGACGCCAACTTCACAGCCTTTGCAGGTGATTCCGGTTGAGTCGCTATCATAGCCATAATCAACTTTTGTCTCCCACTTGCAGGTGAGGGCAGGCATCAGGCAAGGCATAAGGGCATAGATAAATGGGTGAACTGCGCGGGGTGCTATGTGGGGCGATTTCTGTAAGGTCATACGGCGTCCAATGGATTAAGAGTAAATGCCCAATTAAAAGAATTGCTATCCGATTTGTGGAGATAAGTCAAGAATGTATACTGAAAAAGGCATATAAAATGGGCAGGTTTATCAAGCAATTATCAAATAACTTAATCAGAAAGCGTCTCCAATAAAAGGCATCTAAGTGCTTAAAATGAATTGTTGACAAGTATGCGAGCAAAAGTGATATGCTATTTTTTTAATTATTTAAGATGTAT
>JAGYOT010000640.1 GCA_018399455.1 Desulfobacterales bacterium | reverse complement strand
GCTGGATGTATCCGCTATTACCCCGGAAAGCTTTGCGCGGTATCTGTATACGGCGGGAATGCCGGATCCCGAGCTTTTAATTCGCACCAGCGGGGAATTCCGCATCAGCAATTTTCTTCTCTGGCAGATTGCCTATGCCGAAATTCATGTCACCTCGACGCTTTGGCCGGATTTGACCCGTGAGGAATTTATCGGAATAATCCAGGATTTTCAGCAGCGGGAACGCCGGTTCGGCCGAGTTGATCCGACATAGCCGTTCCGTCGGCTGGCAGCATAGCAGGCCGTTGACGGCTACAACCGCTCCGGTTTCAGAGACAGTTTGTTCAAATGGACGTTATGCATCTAAATCGCTGGCTGACCAGCCTTGTGGCGGTGCCGATTCTGGTGCTTTTTCTGATAAAAGCCCCGCCGCCTCTGTTTGCCCTGTTTATCGGGCTGATTGCTATCATTGCCCTCTGGGAATACAATCGCATTGTGTTCTCCGGATTGAAACAGGCCGTGGGATGGCTCATCCCGCTCTGGGGCGCTCTGGTTGGTCTGCTTGTCCTGTATGCGGTATATAGCGCCGGTTGGCGCTATATACCGGAGCTGATCCTTGTAAACGGTCTGGGGGCGGCTGTTTTCTCGATCCCGCGGTTTAAGACCGATAACCGCGTCGTGGAAGGCGTCGCCCGGCAGATGCAAGGTCTTATTTATATCCCGCTTGCCCTCTCTACCCTGATTCTGTTAAGAATGGGGCCCAATGGGGTGCGTTGGATATTTTTTTTGCTGTTTGTGGTTTTTTTGGGCGATGTGGGGGCATTTTATGCCGGCCGGATATTCGGCCGGCACAAGCTCTGCCCCGCTGTCAGCCCCGGCAAGACCATCGAAGGCGCTATTGGCGCCATGGCGGTGAGTATTGCCGTGGGGTTTTGTTTTATGCTGATTTTTCTCCCGCATCTTCCGCCCATCGGCAGTCTGTTCTTGTTTATTGCGGTAAGTTTTGCCGGTCAGGCCGGGGATCTGTTTGAATCCGAACTGAAGCGGGTAAGCAGGGTCAAGGATTCCGGCAGCATCCTGCCCGGTCACGGCGGGCTGCTGGACCGGGTTGATGCCCTTTTGTTTGCCGCGCCGACCGCGTATTTGTTTAAGACTTATGTTTTGAAGCTTTTTTGATAAAAGAAGTTTGATGGATATAAAAAACATTACGATCCTGGGAGCCACAG
>JAGYOT010000064.1 GCA_018399455.1 Desulfobacterales bacterium | reverse complement strand
CCTCGATGACAAGCACGTCGCCGCCGGCCTCTGTCCAGGCAAGGGCGGTGGCGATGCCGACCTTGCCGCCGGCCTCGGCCAGTTCGACAAAATACTTGCGGGGCCCCAGATAGGCTTTTATGGTTTCCCTGTCAATGGCAATCGGCCCCTTGTGATCTCCCGACAGGATTTCGCGGGCCCATTTGCGGCAGATGGAATCGATACGGCGCTGGAGATCCCTCAGGCCGGCCTCCCGTGTGTATTCGATGATAAGGGTGCGAACCGCATCCTCCGTAAACTCAAGAGGATGTGATTCCAGGCCGTTGTCTCTGACCGCCCGGGGAATCAAATGGCGAAAGGCAATCGCCTCCTTTTCCTCCTCGGTATAACCGGAGAGATAAAGTACCTCCAGGCGGTCCAGGAGCGGCCCCGGAATGTGATCCACGATATTGGCGGTGGCGATGAACATGACGGATGAAAGATCAAACGGAACATCCAGATAATGATCAACAAAATTGGCGTTCTGCTGAGGGTCGAGCACCTCAAGCAGGGCCGAGGCCGGATCGCCTTTAAAATCCTGTCCCAGCTTATCCAGTTCATCGAGCATAAAAACCGGGTTATTCACCCCGGCCCGCCGGATTTCCTGGATAATGCGCCCCGGCATGGCGCCGACATAGCTTCTCCTGTGGCCTCGAATCTCGGCTTCATCTTTCATGCCCGCCAGAGAAACACGGATGAATTCCTTCTCAATGCTGTGGGCAATCGATATACCCAGGGAGGTCTTGCCGGTGCCGGGCGGGCCGGCAAAACATAAGATCGGGCCCCTGGCCCTGAGCTGCCGGGTCTTGTTGGCCAGGGCCTGACGTACGGTGGATCTGATCTCTTCCAGCTTGAAAGGCTTGGTGATGTAACTAAAGGAGCCCTTTTTCATGGCCTCGACGGCATTGGGCACGGTGGCATAGCCGGTTATCACGATGACCTCTACCCTGGGGTCCTTTTCGCGCGCTTTTTCAAGTACCTGGATGCCGTCCACGTTGTCCATCTTCAGATCCGTGATAATCACATCCGCCGGTGTCGCGGCCAGGATTTCGAGCGCCTGAACCCCGTTTTCCGCGGTGATGACGTCGTATCCCTCCCGGGTTAAAACGTGTTCCAGATTCCTCCGGGTGCGCTCCTCATCATCAACCACCATAATCGTGTACGTGCGCGAGAGTTTGATGATCCGAACAGCCAGGTATTCCAGGATCCGGTCCTTAATCTCATCCAGGCCGTAATGCTCCTCGTTTAAAACCGATTCGGCCCGCTTGATATCGAGTTTGTCTTCAGTAGCGGCATGCCAGGGCAGGGAAATCAGGTAGTCGATGTAATTGAGAGCAATGGTATATTCAGCGGAAGAGGAGCTCGTTTTAGCCATCTTGTCCAGCTCCTTCATGGCGATTTTAACTACGCGGTCGGGCATCTTCGCCTCTCTTACCTTCTCCCGCAAATCCTCAATCTCGGTAAGCTCTTCCGGTCCCTCAGATTTATCGTCCTTCCTGAAAATCGCCATCCGTTCCCCCTTATCCCATCCTCTTTTTTATCAATATAGTATCAATCCGGATGACTTTGCAAGCAGATAGCGGGCTGCGGCTGAGGATGCATTTAATCTGTTACATAATGCAACATTATAGTTATTTTGTAACAAAAATAACATATTGATTTAATAGTTTAATTATAAGAAATAAAAAATATGTTGCACATTGCAACACAAGGAAAAGACAGCGCTTTGCCCTCGACATGTGTAACTAGCTAATTAAACAGGTATTTATTTCAAACCCCAACGATTGGCACATCACTTGCTTTATCAATAGTCAATTCATTATCCATATGAATACCTAAAATCAACAAGGAGGGAAAAATGAAACTTTTCAAAAATCTAAACGCGTTTGACCGCATGATGGCAGCTATTTCCTTTGCCGAAGGCAATGAAGACCAAACAGCCGTCGCCATCCTGGAGTCCGGGAAACGGCGCCGCAAAAGCCTACGAGTGAAAAAAACGCCTGAACAGCGCACCGACAAGCGTCAGCAGCTGCGGATGTAGACGGCTTTACGGCCGGTGACGCTTAAACCCCCTTAAAGGAAAGGGATTGACTGATGGAAAGCGTATTATTGGCCATTGAAGGCATGTACCCGGACCGAACGCTGATTTCCTATGCAGCCAGTCTATGCCGGCGTATCAGGGCGGAACTCAGGGTTCTGTACGTAATCGACCCCGGGATCTATGAAGAACAAATGAAGACCCTCCGGAAACAGCTTCACAGGGCCAGAGACAGCTTCGAAAGCACCATGATTGCCGCTTCTTTTGCTGAATCCGGAGAATTCGATACAGCCGGAATCCTGGCCGATAAGACATCCGCCAAGATACAGCAGCTGCTTTCGGAAACCGATAAAAAAGCCGTGAAATACCGGGTACAGGTCAAACCCGGCAGGACCGGGGCTGAAATCCTCAAGCATGTGAACCAGCATCGCGATATCGTACTGGCGATCTGCGACAGCAAAACCATGACCACCGGACTTCGCACAAAGCTCTCCGTTCCCCTGGTGGTCTGCCGGTCCGCTCCCTCTGAATGATGAGCGCGGCAATATAATTAACTATTATTAAAACATTTATAAATTCATAACAGGAGGACCCAATGAAACCCTTCCTTAAACGGCTGCTTACCAAAAGCCGCTCTATAGGCAACAAAATGGACAAGTACCAGGAATCCCTCACCTTTGCTGAAGCCGGCGAGCCACTTCAGCCGGCGGCTCTGCCTGTTGAACAAAAAGAGGCAAAGCCCGGTCTTCTCCTGGTCATCGGAAACGGAAACTCGTTTTCCCAGCGGATGATCGACTATGCCCTTGAAATGGCGCAGCGCATGGCTTATGAGATTCTTGCCCTGAACGTGGCCCCGCTCCCAAGGGAGACAGCCAGATTGTTTGCGCCGTCGCAGAACAAAATTCAGGAGTTTGAAGAAGGCGCGAAAAGAAACGTTCGCGCCTTTCAGGAGGCAGCCGAACAATCCGGCATTTCCTTCAGTCATGAGGTGAAGTTCGGGGAAACCGACTCTGTTATCCAGGAAGTCGACCGGGAATACGGTCCTGTTGAGTTTGTGGTATCCGAGCCGGCCGAGGAACAGGTCGCCGAACGACCGGAAAACGAAAACCGTCCGGACAAGCAGATATACGTCTATTCCATGGTTTAGCAAGGAGAGAAAAATGGAGTTTAATTTTTTCCTGGGACTTGCGCTTGTGCTTGTTGCCGCAGGGATCTGCTATTGGTTCCGCTACGAAAACAAGAAATAACGGCCTTGTCATCGCTTTACAGGATCCGCTGAAAATGAAAGGATAGCCTTGAAATGACCCCTGAAATGCTGCTGACCATGATTGTGCTGGCCTTTGTCATTGTTCTATTTGTTTTTGAATGGGTGCGCGTGGACGTGGTGGGCATCCTGATGATGGTCCTGCTGCCGCTCATCGGCCTGATTTCCCCCCAGGATGCGTTCGTGGGGCTGAGCAGCAATGCCGTGGTATCGATCATCGCCGTCATTATAATGGGCGCAGGCCTTGATAAAACCGGCGTCATGAACCAGGTAGCCAGGCCCATCATAAAGCTTGCCGGCAAAAGCGAAAACCGGATCATCACCCTGATTGCCGGAACCGTGGGGGTGATATCCAGCCTGATGCAGAATATCGGAGCCGCCGCCCTTTTTCTGCCCGCCGCGCAGCGGATTGCCAAACGGGTGGGCATGCCGGTATCCCGGATTCTTATGCCCATGGGGTTTTGTGCAATTATTGGCGGAACCCTTACCCTTGTTGGCGCCAGCCCGACGATTCTGCTCAATGATCTCATGACTATCGGAGGAAAAGAACTGGAACCGTTCGGCCTGTTTACCCAGACCCCCATTGGCATCTGCCTGCTCATCACCGCCATCGTCTATTTCATTATTTTTGGCCGTTTTATACTGCCGGCCGGAGGGGACGACTCCGACGAGGGGGTGACGTCCTCGCTGATCGAGGTTTATCGGGCTTTGGAAAATATATTCGAGCTTCATATTCCCCAGGGTGCCCATGGCCCCAGCCGACTGGACAATCTTGATATTCAGAGCAAATACCTTGTCACCGTCATTGCGATCAGCTTTTCTCAAAAAAAGGAAAAAAGTGTTGTCCCTCGCAGTTTTGACATGATCTCCCCGGGCGATGATATCGCCGTTGTCGGCAGGCGGCGCAATATTGAAAAAATGGCGGAGGAACTCGGGTGGCAAATCAAACCCGCGCTTGACGTATTTGCGGAAACCCTGTCGCGAACAGCCGCCGGCCTGGCGGAAACCATTGTGTCACCCCGCTCCGAACTCATCGGCAAAACCATGAGCGAAGTTGATTTCAAGGAGCTCTTTGGCGTCAATCCCGTCGCCCTGTTTAAAGGCAACCGCATCTATTATTCCGGGCTGACCCACATCCGGCTTCAAATGGGCGACACCCTCCTGCTGCAGGGGCCATGGGAGCGGTTTCATATTTTGAGAAACTACCCCCAACCCCGCTCCCTCACCTTTTCCACTCCGCTGGAAGGCGAAATCCTGCGGCCCCAGAAATCCAAGTTGGCGGTTTTCTGGCTGGCGGTTGCCCTGTTTCAGGTCATTTTTCTTAAAATGCAGCTCTCCGTGGCCCTGATGTCGGGAGCCCTGGGCATGATTATCACGGGTGTGCTGAAAATTGACGAGGCGTATCGCTCGGTTGACTGGATGACCGTATTTCTTCTGGGGGGGCTGATACCGCTCGGCATTGCATTTGAGAAAACAGGCACCGCCGCATATATTGCCGAACAGGTGCTGGGACTTCTCGGAGAGCCCTCACCCATTGTCCTTCTCGCCGTGGTCGGCCTCATGACGTCGTTTTTCACCCTGGTGATATCCAATGTCGGGGCAACCGTTCTGCTGGTACCGCTCTGCATGAACATGGCCCTTATGGCCGGGGGCGATCCAAGGATGGCCGCCCTGGTGGTGGGACTTTCTGCATCAAACACCTTTGTTTTGCCTACACACCAGGTAAATGCGCTGATCATGCGTCCCGGCGGCTACAGGACCGTGGACTACGCCAAGGCGGGAGCAGTCATGACGATTCTCTTTCTCGCAGTCGAGCTTACCATTCTCTATTTTTTCTACGGTATTTGATAAAATCACGGATTCAGAAGACGGAGGACGCTTATGACCCTCATTACCATATCCCGCGGCTGCTTCAGCCATGGGAAAGAAGTTGCCGAAAAAGTGGCCGGAATGCTCAATTATACGGTATTAAGCCGGGAGACCCTGATCGAGGAGGCCAGCCAGTTGTATCATGTCCCGGAAAAGGATCTGCTAAAATCGATCAGGGACGCGCCTTCCGTGCTGGAACGCTTAACCCGCGGCAAAGAACGTTATCTATCCTACATACAGGCCATACTGCTGACACATGCCAGAAATAACGGCCTAGTCTACCACGGACACGCATCCCAGCTTCTGCTGCCGGACATTTCCCATGTATTGAACGTCCGCATCATTGCCGATATGGCCGACCGGGTGGCATATATGCAGCAGACACAAAGCATTACTGAAAAAGAGGCCGTCCAGCGCATTACGGCCGAGGACTCCAGCCGGGCCCGCTGGGCCCAGTATTTATACAAAACCGACATTACAAACCCCTGCTTGTATGATATGGTGCTCCATATCAAAACCATGAAGGTTCATGAGGCCGCCCGGATAACCTGCCATGCGGCTCAGATGGAGGCCTTTCAGGCAACACCGGAATCAACGCAGGCGGTTTTTGACCTCGCCCTGAAATCAAGGGTCACCGCAGCCTTAGAGAATACCTGCAAACCGGATCTTAAAGTCACAGTAACAGCAACAAAGGGCAGCGTGCATATCCGGGCGGAGACCCGGAGTATTCGTAAAACCGGCTACACCAATCCCAAAACCGATGCATACGTGAAGGAGACCATGGAGCAGGAAATTGCAGACGAAATTGCGGGAGCCATCAAAGAAATCCCGGAGATAAAAACCGTGGCCTATGAAATCATTCCGCCATCCTACAGTTGATGCGAAAACGCATGAAAATCAGTGTTCAAAAACGAATTTCCATTGCATTTATCACCCTGGTCCTGCTGGGGGGAATCATCTGGCTGATCAGCAATTACCGGAACCATATCTTAGAGCTGAAGTTTGACATCATCACGGAAAAAAACCAGCTGTTAAACACCATCCTGGAAGCCCGCCGGTAT
This sequence comes from Desulfobacterales bacterium, assembly GCA_018399455.1. Lineage (GTDB taxonomy): Bacteria > Desulfobacterota > Desulfobacteria > Desulfobacterales > Desulfosalsimonadaceae > M55B175. Next base: position 2,076 of record JAGYOT010000064.1, on the reverse strand, counting down.
GAAAAAAACTATTTTTTGTACTTTAACAACAAGGATCTCGACGAAGCCATCGCTTATGCCAGCCAGGCGGAAAATAAAATCAAGAATATCATCGACCTCTACCATGAATATGCCATCAGCCCGAACCTGCTGGCCTATCACCGGGACATCGAAAAGTACCAGGACGCTCTGGCGGCGCTTAAAAGCCGCAATCCCATAAACCAGTCGGACGAAAAGGCCATGGGCTTGGTCGCCGCCAGCCAGAAGCGCCAGGCCGCGATTCGCGCCCTCGGCCAACGGATCACCTCGGAACTGGAGCAAATGGTCGAAAAGGAGCGGATGAGTGTCAACCGCATTGTCAGGGAATCGCGGGTTTACATGTTTCTTGGGGTGTTTGTCGTTTTTCTGCTATCGGTTTCCATCGCCTTTTTTCTTATCTTTCACGTCAACCGGCCGCTTCGCCATATTGGGCTGGCGGTAAAAAAAATTGCAGAGGGCGATTATGAGAAAGTGCCGCCGCTGAACACAAACGATGAATTCGACGCGTTTGTTCAAAGCTTAAACACCATGATCAGCGAGGTCAACAAGCGGAACGAACAGCTGGTTCAGAGCCGAAAGATGGCGTCGCTGGGCACATTGACCTCAGGCGTCGCCCATGAATTGAACAACCCCCTGAACAACATCTCCACTTCGCTTCAGATTGCCCTGGAAGAGCTCGAAGACGGCGATCCGGCCTATAACCGGGAAATTCTGACAGACGCTGAAAGCCAGATCGAACGGGCCCGGGATATTGTCCGGGCACTGCTGGAGTTTTCCCGGGAGCGCACGTTTAAACCCAAAACCGTCTACATCAAAAACCTGGTTGAGGAAAGTCTTAAATTAATCAAAAGCGAGCTGCCCGGCACCATTGACATTGATCTGGATATAGCCGAGAATCTGCATACTGTCATGGATTTCAGGCGCATGCAGCAGGTAATGATCAATCTGATTTTAAACGCGGTCCAGGCCATGGGGACCGACGGCCGGCTGACCATCAGAGGCCGGGAAAATTCAGAAAGAAGGATGATTTGCATCGAGATCCAGGATACCGGCAAAGGGATTGCCCCCGAACACAAGGACAAAATTTTTGATCCCTTTTTTACAACCAAGGAAGTGGGCAAGGGAACCGGCCTTGGGCTCTCGGTTTCGCACGGAATCATCCAGAACCACCAGGGGCGCATTGAAGTCGAAAGCAAGGAAGGGGTCGGGACGACGTTTTATATTTATTTGCCAATGCCTTCTGGGACTATTGATGCTATTGAGGCGCAGTCCGAGGAAATTCCCGCATAACAGGGGCAGACGTCAATGAGCGAAGAGAAGTCCGAGCAGAATAAGACCGGCAGCCCAGCCAATGACAAAGCTTCAACGATCCTGATTGTTGAAGACGAGGCCATTGCGCTGAAAAACCTGGATCATATTCTAAAAAAACAGGGCTACCGGACCATTTGCCTTGACAATGGCGCCTCGGCCGTGGAACTGATGCAGAAAACCTCGGTGGACCTGGTGATAACCGACCTGAAAATGGAAGGCATTGACGGCATGGTGGTGCTGGAGAAGACCAAGGAGCTGCTTCCGGACACCGAAGTCATCCTCATCACAGGCTACGCCACGGTGAACTCGGCGGTTGAGGCATTAAAGAAAGGCGCCTACCACTATATCGCCAAACCCTACAAGATCGACGAAGTCCGCAAAATTGTCTCTGAAGCCCTGCTGAAACGAAAGCTTTTGCTGGAAAACCGGGAACTCAGGGCTTCGATTAAAAGTCCCGGCGAAGTCCCCTTCATCATCGGCAACAGCAATGCCATGCTTGAAGTAAAAAAAACCATCCGGCAGATCGCGCCCTCGGATACCAATGTGCTTCTGCTGGGCGAGAGCGGGACCGGAAAGGAGCTTGCGGCAAAAGCGATTCACCAGCTGAGCGCAAGGGCGAAAAACCGGTTTGTGGCCTTCAACTGCGGCTCCTTTACCGAGGAGTTAATGGCCAATGAGTTGTTCGGCCATGAGCAGGGGGCCTTTACCGGTGCGGAGCAGAAAAAGCCGGGGCTTTTGGAAACCGCA
>JAGYOT010000639.1 GCA_018399455.1 Desulfobacterales bacterium | reverse complement strand
TCGACGACCTGGGGGGCCAAATCGTAGCCGATAAACCGGCCAATTACTATACGGATACGGATTTTTCCGCTCAATTGAGGGCGGCACTGGTCACTGAGCCTGACTTTCTGCTCATCGGCGGCCCGTCCGAGCCGACCGGTCTCGTGATCGAGCAGGCCCGTAATCTCGGATTTGAAGGGGGCTTCATCCTGGCGGATCAGGCCAAGATGGATTATATCGCCGATGTCGTCTTTGGCGGCGATCTTTCCCTGATGAAGGATACAATCGGGATTGCCCCTTGCCTGGCCGTGCCCTCGCCGGTTGTTGAAAGTTTTGACAAACGTTATGAAGAGAAATTCGGCGTGCATAACACCTTTGAAGCCATGCTTGAATACTCGGCGTTAAACATTGTCTTTTCGGCCATGAAGGAAGCCGGCACCGCCACGGATCCGTGGGCGATTAAGGCGGCCATGCCAGCGGTGCTTCCGCAGGATGCCACCAAGATCCCCACGGTTTATGTGGGAGCGCTTGATACACGGCTGCTTGTTCCCGGAACGATCGCCTGTATTGACGACGGCAAATATTCAGAAGCCTATCAGTATGCCTGGTGGCCCAGGGACGAAAAGGCGTTTAAAAAATACCGGAAGCAGCTTCCCGGCGGTGAAGGGGTCTCGACCCGGTGGAAGCCGATTGACGGGTATTTGACTGACTAAATGCATTTTAAAATAATATGGAAACAAAAAGTTTAAAAATTTGAAACGCTCAGTTTAGGCTTAATTAAAGACAAGGGATGGGCATGTGAAAATCATGGTCTGCTATACGGGCTCCCGAAGCTCCCGTGCAGCGCTTGATGTGGTAAAGGCTCAGGCTAAAGCAATGGATGCCAGGATTTATCTGGTTGCTTCTCTGGAAAAGGGAACCGACGAAGAACTAAAGAGCATCGATGAGCTGGAGGGGGCTTTGCAAAGTGGCGAGGAAGAATTGAAAAAAGAGGGACTGGCCTGTGAGACGCATTTGCTGGTCCGCGGCATGACGCCTGAGGATGACCTTCTGGCCTATGCCAAGGAACAGGGCATGGATGAACTGGTCGTGGGCATCCGGAGGCGATCCAGGATGGGGAAGCTTATTTTCGGCTCTACTGCCCAGTACCTGATCCTCAACGCTCCCTGCCCCGTGCTGACGGTTAAATATTGATGGCTTCGCAAAAAGTCCAATATCTGCGTTGCGCTGCATC
>JAGYOT010000638.1 GCA_018399455.1 Desulfobacterales bacterium | reverse complement strand
CCCACGTTTTGAACCTCATGGAAGGCCAAGACCCTATATCCGTGCTTCGGCAGGCCATTGCCGAGGTTTCTCCCGGTATCATCGGCATCTCCGTTCGCAATATTGATGACCAGGATATGCAAAGCCCCCGCTTTCTCCTTAAACCGGTGAAACGAATCATCGCCGCTTGCCGGGAACTCATCGATGCTCCTGTGGTGCTGGGCGGGGCCGGCTTTAGCATTTTTCCCCGGGCGGCGCTCGAGTATCTGGAAGCTGACATGGGCATTCGCGGGGAAGGCGAAATTGCCTTTGTAAAGCTTCTGCAAAGTCTCTCGTCTCAACAGGCCCTATCGGACATTCCCGGCCTTTACCTGCCTCAAACCGGATGCCTGAGGCAAAGGCAGTATATCAAAGACCTGTCCGCACTGCCCCTCCCCCTGCCGGAACGGGACCTTCCGGTGCCAGGCAATGTTGACCGCTCCAGTCTTTGGATGCCCTTTCAGACCCGCCGGGGATGTCCCATGAACTGCAGCTACTGCTCAACCGGCGCCATCGAGGGCCGCTTGATCCGAAAAATCCCCCCGGAGCAGGCAGCAGAGGCCCTGGAACGGTATACGAAAGCTGGTTTCAACAGATTCTTTTTTGTAGACAACACCTTTAACCTGCCTCCGTCTTATGCCGAGGCTGTATGCGATGCCATCATTGCGCGGAGGCTCGCCATTTCATGGCGGAGCATCATTTATCCCTGGAAAATTACGGACCGGCTGGCGGCTAAAATGGCGAAGTCCGGCTGCGTCGAGGTGAGCCTGGGATTTGAAAGCGGTTCTCCAGACGTCCTCCGGCGCTTCAACAAGCGATTCGGACCGTCGGATGTGCGTCAGGCAGCCGCCCATTTTAAGAATCACAACATATCCCGGATGGGGTTTCTACTGCTGGGCAGTCCGGCAGAGACGCACGCTACTGCTCTGGAAAGCCTTCAGTGGGCGGATGGACTGGGGCTCGAGAGCATGAAATTAACGGTGGGGATTCGCATTTATCCGGAAACCGCACTTGCAGCAACGGCTGTTGCCGAGGGCATGGTCGCACCGGATTCGGATCTGTTGTTTCCGGAATTCTATATTCGGCCGGAGCTGAATGACTGGTTGAATGAAACGGCTGTGAAATGGGCGGAGGTGCGGCCCGGATGGATTCCCCGGACTCCCTGAGGGATAAGCCCGGTCGGGCCCGATTTAAAATCCCTTTACCGCCTCTTCTT
>JAGYOT010000637.1 GCA_018399455.1 Desulfobacterales bacterium | reverse complement strand
AAAACAGGTTGTTGCAAAAATAGGAAAATGGATTTCGTTATTGTTTATCACGGGACTCCTGTTTTTCCCGGATTCCGTACCGGCAAAAGATCCGGATAACAGGGTCTACCAATTGGATGACATTGTGGTATCAACCACGCGTAATGAAATACCCGCAAGTGAAGCAGCCCAGAGCGTAACGGTGATTTCGGAAAGAGAGATCATGGCCTCGCCGTTTGAACGGGTGGAAGACATCATCCGCAGTGCCCCCGGCGTGTACAATACCCGGCATTTCGGCACCCAACGCTCCGGGGTCTCAAATCCCATCACCGTGCGGGGCGTGGGGGGAAACCGGGTTCTGCTCCTGGTAGACGGTGTGCCGCAAAATGACAACTTCAACAACTCTATTGCCTGGGTAGCCTGGGGCCATATCCCCAAGGAGGCCATTGAGCGTATTGAAATCGTCAGGGGACCGACATCAGCCTTGTACGGCTCTGACGGGATAGGCGGGGTCATTCACATTATCACAAAAAGACCGGGTGCCACCCGGAAAACCGGTTTCCGTGCGGAAGTCGGCACATCAGACACTTACGCCGGCCACGGCTTTCACAGCCAGAAATCCGATGATTTTGGACTTATGATCGCAGGCGGATACGAGGAATCAGATGGTTTCTACATGACGGAAGCCCCTGAGAGTTATGAAATCAAGCGCTACCGTGAGATTGGCAAGGTTTTCGGGAAGGTCAGCTATGATTTGGATGCAGCGTCCCGGCTTGATTTTTCAGCATTATATTACGACCATGAAACCGGTAAGGGCCGTGAATTCTTCTATGATGAACTCCAACTCGACCAGTATCGGCTGAGCTACAGCCGGGAAACAGGGGGCGGCATTGCGTTCAAAGGCCTTCTCTTTTTCAACCATGCAGACAAGACCGCGTATCAGGACAGTTCAAAAGATAATTTCGCATCGCTTCTTCGCAAGGAAGAAGCGCCGTCTTCAACATGGGGTGCGGACCTTCAGACTACGCTGCCGTTAAACAAGCGGGCGAGACTGACAATGGGCGCGGCCTTTAAAGAGGCTTCCTGGGATTACGACGACGAATTTGTCAGAAGCTGCCGCGATGAAGGCGCAGAAGGCACCCAGCGGTATGTCTCCCCCTTTGCCAGCATGGATATCAAGTTTTTGGAAAAGCGTTTAATCCTGAATATGGGCGCCCGTTATGACTGGATCCAAACCTCAGACGGGGCCAACTGG
>JAGYOT010000636.1 GCA_018399455.1 Desulfobacterales bacterium | reverse complement strand
TGATTTTTTAACATGTTTAAACCGGATGCTGCGCCGTTTTAAGCCGTCGGTCAAAGAAAATTTGGCTTTCCTGTTCCTGCGTCTGAACCAGAAAAGCATCATGCGAAGTTTAAAACGCTACCTCTGGTATGCCAGGGTCCATGACGGCAGCAAAGAGGTTGTCCCGCCGGTATAAAATCAAGGGAGGCTGCCCGAAATCCGCAAATCAACCATGTAGGGATAATGGTCCGAAGGATAGGCGCCTTTGAAGGAATCGTGAATAATTCTGGCGTCAAGCACCTCAAAATGAGGAGATACCAAGACCCAGTCCATCCTGGCATGCTGAGGGATACCGTCAAAGCCGTGATGGGTAAAGCTGCTTTTATTTTCCGGCCCGCCCATCAGTTCCCAGGAATCCCGCAGCCCCACGTCAGCCCGGGTCAGGACCTGGTGGACGTCAGAGCCGGGTTCGGCATTGAAATCCCCCATCAAAACAAACGGTAAATCCTGCTTTTCCGCCCATTCTGCAATGATCCGGGCCTGCTGGTACCGGGCCTCAACACCTATATGATCCAGATGGGTCACCCCCGCGATGATCTCCATCTGATCTGCGATACCCGAAACTTTGGCATAACTGATCATTCGGGGGTAAGCGCTGTCCCAGTCTTTGCTCAGATGGACATCCGGTGTTTTGGACAGCCAGAAGTCCCTTCCGCATACAATTTCAAAACATTCCTTTCGAAAAAAAAGGGTGGGACATTGTGATTTTTCATCCGGCTCTCGGCCGGGGAGGCAGGCTGTATATTCCGGCAACTGCTCTTTTAAGTACATCAGCTGCGGCCATTTGCCTTCCTGGGTCCCTAAAACGGCGGGTTCATAGGCATTGATCACGGAAAGAACCATTTCCCGCCTATAAATCCAGGCATTTTCTCCGTCACGCGCGTTTTCAAACCGCAGGTTAAAGGTCATGACCCGCATATTTTACAGCCCTTTGCAGCTTGGCTTTGGCATTGACATTGCTGCCAAAGCGAAAATATCCGATGAGAACTGTACCCTCTTCTTTTTTTAAACCAAACAGCATGCAAAATCAAACATTTTGGCCGGCTGTTTTTCAATCAAGACAATCGGAGGCCACCCTTGTGCGGAAACGGAGGGAAAAAATCAAAAATCGGCGGCCGCTTAAGTGACAACCCAGCCTGCTGCTGTTATATTTATTAAAATATGATGGCTTCGCAAAAAGTCCAATATCTGCGTTGCGCTGCA
>JAGYOT010000635.1 GCA_018399455.1 Desulfobacterales bacterium | reverse complement strand
GGCCGGAAAAACGAATGAGAAAAAGATTGTCTAGCACCTGAAGAAAAACCAGCGGTTTTTTTGCAGGCACGAGTTAAAGATCGTCATGAGGAGGATGAGATTGTCTTATGGAACCATTGAATGCGCATATTGCAAAAGTGAAAGAGGGTGAACGCAGCTTTGAAAATGCTTTTCAGTCCGTCGCCCGGATGATTCTCGAGAGCAGTTTTGAAAAGGTTACCGTCAACGGCAAAAGCACTTATGATTTCAAAATATTCCGCAGCGGCAAAAAACATATCGTCGGCATGTTCGATGAAATCAACAGCTTTGTCTCCTATGTAAAAGATGCCTCTGAAGGCGGATCGTCAAAAGAAATGGCCTTTGTTCTGGTCGGCGAACCCGGCAACGGCAAAACCTTTTTTGTGGATTTTCTGTGCAGCAAGTACCGGGAATTCTTATCGGAACCGCGAAACGCCAGGTATACGTTCCGGTTCAAAAATCTGGACCGCCTGGGTACTTATGGACATATCAAAGCCATTGAGTCCCAGACCTATGAAGATCCCATGATTCTCGCCATGAACCTTTTCCCGGGGAATGGCCGAAACCGGGAATACCTGGCCGCCAGCTTCGGTTTCTCGGACGACGACCTGGAACAGATTTATGAAAATTATCGTCCCCTCGGCGCCTGCAGCGGCTATATATGGAATGACATCGCGGCATATGCGGACCGCCATATCGACACCATGCTGGATTTCATTGAAGTTGTGCCGGTGCCTCTGGTGGAGAGCCTGGGCACGATAACCGGCAAGTACCCGGCCAAAGACAAAATCACCTCCTCGTCCGTGGATCTGCTTGGAGAGGAGTCCATCCAGCGGCTGCTTCACATAACGGATACCAACAACCCTTACCGCTTTGATTTAAGACGGGGAGCACTCGCCCGGGTCGCGGGCGGCGGCATCCATTTCAGCGATGAAGTCTACAAAAACAAAAAGGATCTGGTTCAGGTCTACCTTGGGGTAATCCAGAACCGGGAAATCGAGCAGGACGGGTTTAAATGGCCCATCGATACCCTTGTCATTGCCACCTCCAACAACTCCGAATTCAACCAGTTCGTCTCAGAAAAAGAGGAAGCGCCCATCGTGGACCGCTGCCGGATCTGCAATGTCTCACACAATACAAACTACCGCCTCCAAACCGAACTTACCCGTTACGCTATTGGCAGCGAGACCAAAACCACGCTGGCCCGGGAAAACCTGCATCAGGATCCCAA
>JAGYOT010000634.1 GCA_018399455.1 Desulfobacterales bacterium | reverse complement strand
CCTATTCCATTAAAACAAATTTCTTTTTTTATAGTTTTTTGATTCATAAAGCGCCTTTGCCTGCTCGAAGTATTTGAGCTTGTCTTCCGGGCCGGATGAGCACCCTATAAAAACTGTGGTGATCAGTGCCATGCAGAGCAGGCAGGGTCCTGTTTTAATCAACAGACGGGTGTGCATTGACTTTTCCCATGGTTCGGATTTATGATTAAAGTGTCTTGTTCCCAGCCTTTTGCCGGCAAGACACCTTATTTTATCATTGGAGAGCGGCCTGTCGAACTGCTTGTACAGATATCATTTTTTAATTAATATTATAATACCATACTAATTTTCAATTTTCAAAATAATGATTTTTCATGAGCCTTTGGATTTTTATCATACTGGGCGCGACGGCGGCTCTGTTTTTAATCAAAATCGTCTATGTGCTGGCAGTTGCTGTTAGCGTTGCGACCACGCAGGGGGCCCTTTATGTTTCCACATCCCGACGCCGGATCCATGCGGTTCTTGAAACGCTGCCGCTTGAGGGCGTTCACGTGTTAATGGATCTGGGCTGCGGGGACGGCCGGATACTTCTGGCGGCCAGACGGTACTTTAAGGGCCGGGCCATTGGATACGAGATCAATCCGCTGGCCTACTTTAAGGCAAGGCTGTTCTGCGCCATGCGTGATGTCGACATCCGGTACCAAAACTTCTGGAACGAGGCGGTCGATGATGCGGATGCGATCTTATGCTACCTGTTTCCGGATGTTATGGCCGATCTGGCAGCAAAACTCAAGGCCGAGGCGAAATCCGGCGCCCTGGTGGTGTCCTTTAATTTCCCCATCCCGGAGTTTACCCCGGTACAGATTCTACGCCCTGAAGGCTGCCGGATAAATGATCCGGTTTATGTCTACCGTCTGGCCGGCAATGGTCCGTATGCGGGCAGACAGCCGTCATCCCATTGGTGATCAAGAGTTTGCCGTGTTTCTGGAGGGGTTGTAGCAACCTAAATTGAGTTTAGGAAGAAATCACTTGAATCCGGGGAATTGGAAAATGAAAGCCGTTCGGTTTAAAGACCAGAAGATCTCCCTAATTGATGCGCCGATCCCTGAAGTATCGAATTCAGAGGCCCTGATCAAAGTTATGATGGTGGGCATCTGTGCTACAGATATAGAGCTGTTTAAAGGTTACCAGGATTTTTCCGGCATTCCCGGTCATGAGTTTGTGGGTCTCGTGGAGAAAGCGCCCCGGGCCCCTGAACTGGTTGGGAAACGCGTCGTTGCGGAG
>JAGYOT010000633.1 GCA_018399455.1 Desulfobacterales bacterium | reverse complement strand
GACTGGGGAGTGGTCTGGCTTTATGCCGGGGCCATTATCTTCGGGCGGGTTCTGGACAAAACCGGTGCGGCCTATTGGCTGGCACGCTCGGTGATCGATTTTATGGGACCCCTGGGCGTCAATTCGGGCCTTCCCCTGATGGCCGTATCCAACGGCCTGACGGCCATCCTGACCAACCTGATGGCGGACGGTCCGGCCGCAGCTGCAGTTGGCCCGATTACCCTGAACATGGCCGGTCTGGTCCATCCGGGAACCACATTTCTGCCGTTTATGGCCATGTCAACGGCCGTGGCCTCGTCCATGGCGTATGGTCTGATTATCGGAACCCCGCCGAACGCCATCGTATATGCCTCCGGCTATCTGGAACCCAAGGACTACCTTCGGGTGGGGATCCCGGTATGGGTTCTCGCCAACATCATGCTCCTGCTGATGACGGCGGTTTACTGGAGTCTGCGGGGATTCGGCAACCTGACCGGATTTTAGGCAAACGCATTCAAAAAACTAAAGGAGTCGATCATGTTTCGATCTTTAGAGGAACCGGAAAAGCCGATCTGTTACGAAAAAGGCCGCATTTATTTTACCCGTCGGATTGAGCGGAAGGTGTTTTTTGCGCTGACCCTGGTGATGCTCGGGGCCGGTCTTCTTTATAGACTGGGCCTGTTTTAAAGGAGGGGATCATGGCGCAAGCGATTCCCAAACTTTCCGTATCCGGCTATTTCCAAATTCTTGCGAGGGTGATGGGCGAACCCCGGGCCTTTTTTAAGGATCTTTCAAAAATGACTGAAATGAAAGGCGCGTTTCTCTTTCTGTTCTTATCCAGCCTCTTTTTTTCGGCAGCCGCACTCCTGGTTCACGGATTTTCCCATCCTGCTGTCATGAGTGCGGTCCTGCTTGTCAACGCCCTGGGCATGACCCTGATCTCAGCGGGGCTGGGATATATGCTGGTGATTATGATAGCGGGCCGGGCGGCTTCTTTCACACAGGTATTTGCTGTTTACGCCTATGCCTCCGGCGCGGTTTTTTTGGTTGCCTGGATTCCCCTGGCATTGTGGCTGGCCGAGCCCTGGAAATGGTGGCTGATTGGGACAGGACTGGTCCGGGCCTGCGGGCTGAAATGGCAGCACGCCCTTATTATTGTGGCCTGTTCAATAGGGATTCTGGTTTTGTTTTTCCGGGCCATGATTCCGATTGTCAGTTGATTCAAAAAGCCGCAGGAGATGCGTATTTTTAACAAGGAGACGAGGTCATGAGTGAAAAAATAAAGGTTCTGATGGTCGA
>JAGYOT010000632.1 GCA_018399455.1 Desulfobacterales bacterium | reverse complement strand
GAATCTGTTCATAACAAGGTATGGGAGGCTTCAAAAAGCGCGGAACTCGTTTTTCTGACAACACCGGACCATGATATCGCACCGACCTGCAAGCTGATCGCGGACCACCGCGGGTTTCAAAAAGATGCGGTCGTGCTGCACTGCAGCGGAGCGCTTTCCTCTGATATTCTTCAGCCGGCGTCGGCCTGCGGGGCATACGCCGGCTCAATGCATCCTCTGCAGAGTTTTGCCGGCACGGCCGGGGCGAATCCTTTTGCCGGCATCAAAGCGGCCATAGAAGGCGATGCGGCGGCTGTCCGCCTGGCGCGGCAGGTGGCGCAAGACCTTGGAGCAGAGCCGATCAGCATCAGGACGGACGGGAAAACCCTGTATCATGCTGCCGCCGTTGTGGCCTCCAACTATCTCGTCACCCTTATGCGGCTTTCTTTTGAACTTCTGGAGGGGGCAGGCGTTTCCCGGTCGGAGGCTTTCGATGTATTGAAGCCGCTGATAAACGGCACCCTGAACAATATTGCCGGCGCAGGCATCCCCGATGCGCTTACCGGGCCCATCGCGCGGGGCGATTTGGAAACAGTGGCCAACCATGTGGCCGCCATCCGGAATTACAGCGATGAGGCGGCGGATCTTTATTCCCGCCTGGGACTTGCCACTATCGATATCGCCACGGCCAGGGGCGGAATTTCTGAATCTGCCGCCTCATCGTTGCGGGAAATTCTGACCGGTTGCAATTTTTAAATGTGGTGCAGCTCCAGCGGCACCTGCCCTAAACGCTGATTCGCCTGCTCCAGAGCCTCTCTGCTGGAAATTACCGCTACAGCCCCCGGACCGCGGTCCGGGCCGAAATAGGTCCGTGCGCTCCGTAGCACCGACTCCCGGGTGAGCCGGATCAGCTGCTGCTTGAACTGCCGGCGGGTTTCATCGGATAGATTGATGAGCCGCCGGTGGAAGGCCTTGGCTGCTGCAGGCCCCGGAGGGCTTGGTTTGTCGATGTCTGCGCATACCTGCAGAATGGCCTCCTTGATGTTTTCGTCGGTGTAGTCGCCCCGGATAATGAAATCAGCCGCGGCCTCATAGACATTTAAGGTGTTGATGATGTGAGGATCCCGGTAGGATCCGAAGTAGAACAGGCCGTTTTCCGGCTGATATGCGGCAAATCCGCCATAGGCGCCGCCTTTTTCCCGTATCTCCCTGTGCAGAAACATAGAGCGAAGCATTTTGCTAATAACCGCCAGAACGGGGGCGTCTGCATGATCCATACGAACCGTTTTAAATACGCTG
>JAGYOT010000631.1 GCA_018399455.1 Desulfobacterales bacterium | reverse complement strand
AAACCGACTACAAAATTCATACGGAATATGAAGTGAGCGTGGACAATTTTGAAATGATGCACAGCATTCTTAAATCCCTGGGCTTTCATGCAGCCCAGGTTTATGAAAAGCACCGGACCAGTTATCAGGCCGGGGAGGCTACCCTGTGTATCGACGTTATGCCTTATGGGGTTTTTCTGGAAATCGAAGGCCCAAAAGCGGCGATCCGGAGTCTGGCCGATCGGCTCGGCCTTGCCTGGGAGGAGCGGATCCTCATGAATTACCTGGAAATGTTTGACCGGATACGCTCAGCAAAAGGATTTTCCTTTACCGACGTGACCTTTGAAAACTTTCGGTTAATCTCTGCAAAAGAGCTATCCGGGCTGATCAAAGGCTTCAGGATGAATCAAGCCGGCTTACCCTGACGCAGTCCCCCTTTTCCGTACGACAAAAACGGCCCGCATTCCCTTCGTTGACCGAGATCTCCAGAAAACCCCGGCTCCCGATAAGCGCCAGGAGTTCTCCCGGTGAAACCGACTGATAGGCAAAGGAAAGTCCCCTGATGACATGGCCTCCGATATCAATGCATAAGCCGGACAAATCCCTGGCCGGGGCAAACTGTTGAAGGCGTTTCTCCTCAAGGTTGGTGATGAGGTTGCCGAACCGGTCGATAGCAACCACCTCGCCCACCAGGGCGGGGGCGTTTGAATCGGCATCCGATAAATGAGGGACCGGCAATTCGAGCCGGGCCAGTTCCGAAGGGGGCATCGGCGGTCCAAGATTGGACAGCTCTTTTCCTCCGGCCATGTAAGCGGCCACGGGAGCAAATATATCACGGCCGTGAAAGGTCCGGCTTACGGGATGGATAAAGTAGTGCGGATTTTCCACCCGCACCAGGGCATCAACCGTAGCGTTTTCCAAAACCCGGGTTAACACTCCGTTGTCAGGGGCGAGAAAAAAATGACCTGCCGCTGCCATGGCGACAATCGCCCGGCTGCTGCCGACTCCCGGATCGATTACGATGACATGCACGGTCTTTTTCGGAAACCACGAATACGATGCATCAATCAGGAAAGCGGCTGCTTTAAGGTCCTGGGGGTCGACATGGTGGGACAGATCAACAATGGAAACCTCCGGCAGAGCGGAAAGAATGACGCCTTTCATAATCCCGGCATAGGGATCTTCGAGCCCGAAGTCCGTCAAAAGGCTTATGAACGGCACGGTTCAAGCCCCATGTGCCGGTAGGCCGCCTCAGAGGCTTTACGGCCCGCGGAAGTCCTCAGAATCAGGCCGGATTTTAGAAGAAAAGGCTCCACCACATCCACCAGGGTGTCGGTTTCTTCCTGAAGAGTGGCGGCTACCGCGT
>JAGYOT010000630.1 GCA_018399455.1 Desulfobacterales bacterium | reverse complement strand
TCCAGTACGTCTCCGCGCAACCCCTTGTTTCCCCTCCGGGCCGGAGGCTTGATCTTGAATAAAATTCCTCATTTCCGATTTGGAAACTTCAATAAAGCGGGCGTTTGTCAGGTGAAAAAATTTGCGCTACTGACATGAAAATACTCATTGCTCCAAAGGGCTTGCCTCTTTCATGGCTTTATCCTAGTATGCCGTTATGAATGAAACCCTACTCAGATTTTCGCTTTTGTGCGTCGATGACGAGGAACGCGTCCTATCCTCCCTGAAAAGAGTCTTTTATGAGGAGCCCTATGACATGTACTGCGTGCCCAGCGGCAGTGCAGCGCTTGAAATTCTGGAGCGGGAACGGATCGACGCGGCCTTGGTGGATCTCAAGATGCCCGGAATGGACGGGCTTGCCCTTCTCGAAAGAATCCGGGCATCCCACCCCCACATTATGGTAATCATGCTCACCGGCCACGGAGGGGTAAGCGAGGCGGTGGAAGCGATTCAATCAGGGGCTGTCGATTTTCTTGAGAAGCCGTATTCGCCCGATGGGCTCCGTGCCCGGATGGCCCAGATCCATGAAATCTGGCGATTGAAACAGGAGAACCTTCGGCTCGGGGATGCCGCTGAATTTACTTTCGGGTATGAGCAGCTTGTGGGAAACAGCGCCCCCATCATGCGATTGAAGGAGATGCTTGTGCGACTGGCTCCCGGCGACGCACCTGTGTTGATCACGGGCGAGACGGGCACGGGCAAGGAGCTGGTCGCCAGGGCGATCCATCATCTGAGCCCCCGCAGGGACCAGCCCTTCGTGCCTGTTGACTGTGCGGGGATCAGCGAGACCATTGTGGAAAGCGAGCTGTTCGGCCATGTAAAAGGGGCTTTTACCGGGGCCCATGCCGCAACTGTAGGGCTGATCCGTTCGTCCGACAAAGGTACCCTCTTTCTGGACGAAGTGGGTGAACTTTCTTTGGGCATGCAGGCCAAGCTGTTGCGAAGCATTCAGGAAAAGGAGGTCAGACCGGTGGGAGGTATCCGCTCGTTTCCCGTGGATATGAGACTGGTTGCCGCCACCAACCGGGATCTGGACATGGAGGTTTCCGAAGGTCGCTTTCGAGAGGATCTTGTTTACCGGCTGAGGGTGGTTGTTGTCCATGTACCGCCGCTTCGCGAGCGGAAAGAGGACATCCCCCTCCTGGCAAGATATTTTCTGAGACGATTTCAAGCCGGTGACTCTGTGGTGAAGACCATTTCCGCACCGGCACTGTCGGTCATGGAACAGTACGCATGGCCGGGGAACGTGCGGGAACTGGAGAACGCCGTTCGAAGGGCAATTGCCGTGGCGGAGGGGAACCATATTGAC
>JAGYOT010000063.1 GCA_018399455.1 Desulfobacterales bacterium | reverse complement strand
TCAAAAACTTTTTTCTTTGCCATCCCAAATCTGACTTTTTACGAGTGCATCTGGTTTGTCATCAAAAAAAAAGACGTGGATTTTGCCCCACGTCTTTAGGTTGTTTTTGCCCCGCCGGCAGCCCTGTGGCATCCCTTAAAACACCCGGGATTGGCTTTTTTCTGATAATTGCGGCTGTATAAAACCCCCAAAAATGCCTCCCTGAAAAAGTTGAAAAACCGGGCCTGCCGGATCACCATTTTTTGGTGGATAACAAAAATAAAGGGCTAAAGCAAGACAAATAATTCGGCCCGGAAAGACAATCAACTGCTGGATTTCATTTTAAATGAAAGAGAACCAGCGCTGTTTGCCTTGCAGGAGGACCACAGACCCTAAAAGAGCCCGTCGATTCAGGCAGAGGAAGCCATGGTTTGAACAAACTTTGCCACGAGATCGGGATCGAACTGTTTTCCCGCATTGCTGCTGAGTTCCATGAGCGCCTGATCCCGGGACAGGAGGGGGGCATAAGGCCGTTCATGGGTCATAATATCGAAGCTGTCAACAATAGAAAAGACCCTGGACAACAGCGGAATTTCTCTTCCCTTGAGTCCCCGCGGGTATCCGCTGCCATCCCACCACTCCCGAAGAGAGAGGATTTCATCGGAGACTTTGGCAGTTTTGGCAAATGTCTTAACGATTCGGTATCCGGCTTCCGGATACCGTTTAATGATATCCCATTCATCTTCACTCAACCGGCCCGGCTTGCTGATATATTCATCCGGCACAATCGCCTTTCCGATATCATGCAGGAGAATGATCATATCCAGGTCCTCGAATTCCCTCCGGCTGAGCCCCAGAACACGGGCAAATGCGCGGGATAGTTCCATGCTGCGTTTCAAATGGGCCTTATGCTTCGGCCACTTCCGACTCACCCGCTCCAGCAGGGTTCCGATCACTTTCTTGCTGTTTTTCCTGCTTTGAATCAGCTTATCCTCATACATCTGCTCCTCTGCAGCTGAAATAACCGAGGAAATACTCTCCTCCGCCTGCCGCTTAACCGCCGTTCCAAGGGCAATACTCGGCCTGATCAACAAACCGGCGGGATGCTCTTCCGTGGTCTTTTGAATCCGCGAACAGATCCTTGCCGCAGTTGCCCCATCCGTTCGGGGCAATATGACGGCAAACTCGTCCCCGCCCCAGCGGGCAATGATATCCTCGTTTCGGCAGCATTTCCGCAAAATCTCCGCAATGCTTTTTAACAGACGATCGCCCTCCCTGTGACCAAAGGTGTCATTGGTCAGCTTCAGGTGGTTGACATCGCCAAGGATGATACTGATGGGCAGGGAACGCTGGGTGTCTAACCTTTTTATCTCCTCTTCAAAATAGGCCCGGTTGTAAAGGCCTGTCACATTGTCATGAAAGCTGATGTAACGGATATGCTCTTCCGCCTGTTTCCGCTCGGTAATATCCCTGCCGATCAGCATCAGCGTCTCCACATGGCCGGTTCTGTCGAACTCAGGGATAATTCTTCCCAGGAAGTGGCGCTGGCCGAAAATGCCGGGAAAGGAAAATTCAAAGTCAACTTTTCGGCCGCTTTTTACCGCCTTTTCCGCAGTCATCTCCCATGATTTCAAATAAAACTCGGACATCCCCAGTTCGCGATTGGTTTTTCCGTAAAAACTCTCCCGGCTCATACCGGTAATTTGTTCAAACGCGGCATTGACAAACAGGTAATGCATTCTCCGGTCAAACCGCAAAATGATATCCGGAGAATTTTCAACCAGCGTACGGAATTGAAACTCCTTCCGACGCAGTTCCTCTTCCACTTTCTTGCGGGTTGTCGTATCCCGCCAGCTCATTACGGCATGGGTAATGCCGCCATCCGGGCCTCTCACCGGTTTTGCATTGACGGAAATATCGGCCCAGGAACCGTTTGCTTTTTGGACCTGCCATGGTTCGTCAGCCACGGTCTCCCCTCTTTTAAGGCTCCGCAAGGCAGGAAAGGTCTCAGGGCTTGCCGGTCGTATTCCTTCTTTACCGTATTGCCGAAAACTATTCAGAAATGCCGGGTTTTCTCCCAGGGCCCCGGCATCCATTTGTTCCGCCGGCATGGCGGGAAACAATTCATGATCCGAATTCGCCAGGTAAAGGCGGCCGGCGGGTGCCTCAACGACCAGAAATCCTTCTGGAATGCTTTTTAAGATCGTATCCCGGATTCGACTGGCGGATTGAGTGCTCGTTTTCGTATTCCCTGATTGCCCCGGTACCGGCTTAAGCGGCCGGCGGCGTTTGGCCCCGGAGCCTGATTTATTGACCACCTCTTCAATGATCAGTATGCTCACCAGACCAATAGTCGGCTGGATATCGATTTTCTGGGTGCTCAGGCGAATCACGCGAGGGGCGGCTGAGCCATCCGGATGCGCCATTTCAAAATCAATGGTTCCCTGCTTTTCCGGCTTAAATACTTCAAGCAGGCTTCTCAACTCGGGCTGTTGATGCTTCCTGTCCCCGATCCGGTAAACGCATCTGCCAACGGATTCCTCCCGGGAGATACCAAAGTTCTGAAAAAAAGAAAGATTGGCGCCAAGCACGGTAAGATCCCGATCAAGAAGAAGCACCGGCTCCTGGTACATGGAGACGATGGGATCAGTATAAATCTGCGACCCGTTCACATCCGGAAACTGTTTTTTCACGTTCCTCATTCGTCAGCCGTTTCTGATTGACCACCAGGATTTAAAATAACTAATTTAATAGAATCTCGCTCAGGAAGCAAGCCTCAAAAGAATGCCGGGAAACAATACAGAATATAAACGGACGCCGCAACTGTTTGAAAGCCGGAGCGTCCATGGATAGACTTAGATTATAAGAAGGTAAACAGGGTTTACCAGCTTATGCCAGGAGCCAAGCGCATCACCAGGAATCCACGAGCATGAGGGGGAGGTAAATGAGCGTTAAACGATTGAATGCGGAAGCGGTATATCATGCCTGCGATATCGAGCAGTTTTCCTTTAGTACAACAGCGGACCTGGAGCCACTGGAGACACTGAGCGAGGCCCTGGGCCAGCCCCGGGCAGTGGATTCCCTTAACTTCGGCACCGGCATGAAACGGCAGGGTTTCAATATCTTCGCCCTTGGTCCACACGGCACGGGACGGCACCGCATGGTCCGGCAGCTTCTCGACAAACAGTCAAAGGAGGCTGCTGTGCCTTCGGACTGGTGCTATGTAAACAATTTTGAAAACTCGGGCCGGCCCAAAGCGCTTGAGCTGCCCGCCGGACAGGCTAAAAAGTTTTCCGCTGACATGGAAAATATGATCATGGAAGCTCGAAATGCCCTTAAGGCCTCGTTTGAGAGCGAAGAGTACCAGAACCGGGTCCAGTCCATCCAGCAGGAATTTAAGGACCAGCAGCAGAAAGCCTTTGAGGATGTCAATGGCAAGGCCAGGGAAAAGAACCTGACCCTGATCCGAACCCCCCACGGGATCGCCTTTGCCCCCATGAAGGAAGACGGCGAGGTGATGCCGCCGGACGAGTATCAAAAGCTCCCGGAGGACAAGCGGGAGGAGATTGAAAAAAGAATCGAGGAAGTCCAGGAAGAGTCTCAGAAGGTGTTTCAAAAAATCCCCCAGTGGCAGAAAGAAATCCGAGAAAAGCTTGACGGACTCAACAATGAGGTGGCCAAATACGCCATCTCTTCTCTGATTGAGGATTTAAGAAAAAGCTACGGTGCGAACGAAAAAGTCGCCGCCCATCTGGACGCTGTTGAAAACGACATCCTGCAAAATCTCCAGACTTTTATGAGCGGAGGCCAGCAGGGGCAGCAAGGGCAGCAGGGGCAGCAGGGGCAGCAGGGCGGCGGCCTTATGGCCCAGATGCAGCAGCAACAGCAGGGAATTCCGGGCGGCGGCGACACCGACATGGATTCCCCGGTCATGAGGCGCTACAAGGTCAATCCAATTGTGGATCACAGCGAACAAAAAGGCGCTCCCGTGGTTTTTGAGGACAATCCCACCTATGCCAACCTGGTGGGCAAAGTGGAGCACATGTCCATGATGGGGGCCCTGATTACAGACTTTAATCTTATTAAATCCGGCGCGCTGCACCGGGCCAACGGCGGCTCCCTGATCATTGACGCACGAAAAATCCTTACTCAGCCGGGGGCATGGGAAGGCCTCAAGCGGGCGCTCAAATCCGAACAGATCAAGATTGAATCCCTCGCCGAGATGTTTAGCCTGCTGAGCACGGTAATGCTTGAGCCCGATCCCATCCCGCTCAACGTCAAGGTGGTGATGATCGGAAGTCCTTTTATTTATTATCTCTTGCAGCATTATGACCCTGAATTTATAGAACTTTTTAAAGTAGCTGCCGATTTTGATATTGAAATGGAGCGCGACAGCGGCAATCAGGATATGTATGCCCGGCTGCTGCGAACCATTATTGAAAACGAAAGTATCCGGCACTTCGACCGCAGCGCAGTCGGTCGAATGATTGAAGAAAGCTCCCGCATGGCAGGAGACGGCGAACGATTATCCACAAAAATTCGCGAAATCACCGACCTGATGCTCGAGGCGGACTTCTGGTCGGGGCAGAACGGAAAACCGGCTGTTCAGGCAGCGGATGTGCAGAAAGCCGTTGATTCGCGGATTTTCCGATCAGATCGTATCCGGCAGCGAATTCAGGAGGAAATACGGCGCGGCACCCTTTTGATTGATACCAGGGGCGAGGTTGCGGGGCAGGTCAACGGCCTGGCCGTGCTCCAGCTCGGCAGTTTCATGTTCGGGCGTCCCCATCGCATCACCGCACGCATCCACATGGGCAAGGGGGAGCTGATCGATATCGAACGGGAGGCCAAACTGAGCGGTCCGCTGCACAGCAAGGGCGTGCTCATCCTTTCCGGTTTCCTTGGCGCACGATATGCGGTTGATCGCCCCTTATCGCTTAAGGCGACCCTGGTCTTTGAACAATCCTACGGCGCCGTTGAGGGCGACAGCGCCTCATCAACCGAACTCTACGCCCTGCTTTCGGCTATATCCGGCGCGCCCATCAAACAGGGCCTTGCGGTAACCGGGTCGGTCAACCAGTTCGGCAAAATCCAGGCCATTGGCGGAGTGAATGAAAAAATAGAGGGATTTTTCGACGCCTGCCGGAACAAGGGGCTTTCCGGCGACCAGGGTGTTTTGATACCTGAGGCCAACGTCAGGCACCTGATGCTCAGAAAGGATGTGGTAGAGGCGATAAAAGCCGAAACATTTCACATCTTTCCGATAAAGACAGTGGATGAAGGCATTGAGCTGCTTACCGGAATCCCGGCCGGAGAGCCGGATGAAGACCATCGTTATCCGGAAGATACGGTAAACGGCAGAGTTCAGCAAAAATTGGCGGAGATGGCGGATAAAATGAGTAAATTTTCGCAAGGCGGTGAACAAGGAGGTCGCGTTGAATCCGAAGAATAAGGCTTTCCGACTCAGGCGGATCCTGGTTCCCCTGGACGCATCGGCGCACAGCCGGGCGGCACTCGAAGCGGCCACCAAGCTGGCCGCCGCAATCGGTGCTGAAATCTCGGGGCTTTACGTGGAGGACGCGGATCTGCTGGAAATGTGCAGATATCCCTTCGCCCGTGAAATTTGCATGTTTCCGGCCCGGAGCCGCCGGATGGAAACAAGCGAACTGGAAAAGGACTTCCGGATACAGGCGGAACAGATTCGTCAAATGATGGGGCTACTTGCCAAAGACACGGCCGTCAAATGGTCGCTTACCGTGCGGCGCGGTCGGGTAGCCGCGGAAATCCTGGAGCAGGTCCCGACCGCGGACCTTGTCGTTATCGGCCGCCTTGGCAGGTCTCTGACGGGCGCGCCGCTCGGATCCACAGTCCGCCGCCTGATCGAACATGGCCGGGGAACCGCGTTGATCCTAAAGGAAGGTCTTCAGCTCCTGCCGCCGGTGATAACGGTCTACAATGGCTCAAACCTGTCGAAGCGGGCCGTCAACATCGCGGGCCGCCTGGCCAGGGCTGTTGACAATAAAATGGAAATCCTCATCCCCGCCCAAACGGAACGTGAATTTGAAAAACAGCGCGATGAGATCCTTTCATTCGCCGAGAACGATCCCGGCATGCACGGACTTCATCTGCGGTTTCGCCATATCGGGACGAATGTGGCCCCGGCCTTGGTCACCTTGCTAAGCTCGGAGTACCGAAGTCCGATTGTGATGCCGGTCGATACGATCAACGGTGATGCGGAGGCCGTCCAGAGCCTGATCAACCGGATCAACAACCCCGTGTTATTGGTGCAGTAGTGCAGCGGATAAAGCCCTGCAGGATTTGAGGCGGCCAGACTTTTACGCGCTGTATTCATGCGGGGCCGCATCCGCCGGGGTCGCGCCGGCGAAATACTCAACATGAGCCAACGAAACGCCCGTCGGATCGTAGCGGCTCTTTTGGAAGAAGGCCTCGTAACCTCGGCCTCCCACAGGGCACCGCTTGTTGTCGGGCTGCCGATGCATGTGCTGCCTTATTATTTTCCGGACCTCTACAACCCCTCAGTGATCGGAGAAGACTATATGAAACGCTGCGGGATTCAAGGCTTGATGCACTCCTAAAAGTCAGTTTAGGATGGAAAGTCTCAAATTATACGGAACACAACTAGAAAGGGATTTACGTCAGATCGACAGGAGGTAAAGCGAGGGTTAGAGCTCGTATGCACGGCCCGATCCAGGAACAAACAGAGTGGCTTGGAGCAGTAATTCAGGGTCACTTCAATTATTATGCTGTTCCGAGGAATGGGAACAACTCAGAGAATTCTTGATCGAAGCACCAGTTGACTTTTTTCCCTTACATCTTTTATCTTGATGGAGGCAATAAGGATTTGCGGATATCTGCGAAGCTCATGCAAGGCATAGAAAGATCCAGCAATCAACCAGGGTATCCGCGCAACAGATCTATCCGGATGAAGTAGTGCTAACCCCCAACCATACACAAATCCATTTATGAAAATTGAAAAGCATAAATCCTTCGGCCCGGTCCAAGCTTGGGAATTGGGATGGTCACCTGTCGGCCATCCCATCATGACCGTCCATATTTATACCTTAGACCGTGTAATGATTGATACCGGCCAGAGACACATGCGAGCGGCTGTTTTACGCATTGCACGGGAACAGGGGGTGGAGGCGGTTTTACTGACCCACTTTCACGAAGATCACGCTGGCAATGCAGCAGCCCTGGCAAAAAACCTGAAGATTCCTATATATGCTCATCCAATTACCTGCCGGAAAATGCAGAAACCAAGCCGGATAACTCCTTATCAACATTTGGTATGGGGCGCTTCAGATGCCGTGGATGCTTTTGAACTGCCCGATTGCTTTGTAAAAGGTAAAGTCCGGTTGCAGCCGGTTTTTTCCCCGGGTCACAGCATGGATCATACCGCCTTTCTGGAGCCTCAGCAGGGGTGGCTCTTCTCCGGGGACCTGTACCTAGCCCCGCGAATCAGGCGCTTCCGGGATGACGAAAATATCGTATTGCAGATCCGATCCCTTCGGAAAATCCTGGAATACGATTTTGAGGCCCTGTTCTGCGCCCACCAGCCAGCAGCCACAAAAGGCCGACGACGAATATTAGCAAAGCTGCGTTTTCTAGAAAATTTCTATGGGAGGGTGTCCGAACTTGCTGCCAAAGGGCTGGATGCAAAAGCGATTATGAAGCGGCTCCACTTAAAGGAGACGCGATGGATCCAATTGATGTCTCTCGGCACTATCAGCATGAAAAACATGGTGCAGTCAGTTGTCAACACACCACTTGATAAGCAAGGGCAGGATTGGTGACAAGCTTTTCAAAGCCCTTCTGACTTCCTGGAATATCCATGGTCCCCTGCACCCGAGCCGGACTCGAAGAAAGCGTTCGAGACCAACAGCACTCATATACCCGGGAATTCCTCCCGGACTTCTTTGGATTCCCGGATTTTATCAGGCAAACCCGAAGACTTAATTTTCTTTTTCTGCATGATAAACGTATCCATTTTCTCCGGCGTAGTTCAAAAGCCAAATTACCCTCCTTCCCTGGGAACTTTACCGGCAAATGCCTAAGCTAAAAAAACTTGTTGACCGAGCCTGATATTTTCCACATAATAATAAAAAAAATTGTTGTTCGGTTAAGGTTTTATCAAAAAATGTTAACTAACTGTATTTATACTTAATTTTGTCAATGTGCTGATCGGTATAATGGAAATTACCGTCTCACGAATATGGTCAAAGCAAAGTCGGTTTTGCCCTGGGAGAGCTGGCCGCAGAGGCTTTCCAGAATATCTGCGCCGGAAATCTGGGGCTGCTTCATCCCGCTTCTGCACTTGGTGGCTGAAAGATCAGTTCAAAACAAGATAAACATAATATACTATAAAACATAATATACTATAATATGATGATTTTTAAATTTTCGGACGCTTTA
>JAGYOT010000629.1 GCA_018399455.1 Desulfobacterales bacterium | reverse complement strand
CCGCTATGGTGCCGATGCCCAGGCGGATGGGGTAAATTCCCATCTGGAAAAAGGCTTTTTCAGTAAACCAGCCGAAGACCATGATCAGGAAAATAATAATCGCCACAATTTGGTATCGGTTCCAGCTGCCCATGCGATCGATTTCCGATCGCAGATGATTCATGGCAGGCGCCAGGGAATGAATCTGCGGCTTGAAACGCCAGTTTACAATGAACCAGACCAATGGAATCATAACAATGACAAAGGGGAAGCAGTAGGTGACCCATTGGAAATAGCCAATGTCGAATCCGAACATATCATTTAGATACGTCATCATGATGACGTTTCTTGCTCCGCCGGAAGGCGCGCCCGGTCCGCCGATATTGCAGGCCATGGCAATGGCGATCATGAGCATTTTGGCGAGTTCCGGGTCTTCCCTGGTTTCCGGTGTCAGGCTATTTTCGTAAAGAAGAATGCCAATGGGCAGAAACATGGCCGCCAGGGCATGGTCGGATATAAAGGCGGCCAGCGGGCTGATAATGATAAAGAATATCAGGGTGATCCATTTGACATTGGGACTCGCCAGTTTTCTGAACATAAGCAGACATACCCGTTTGTCCACGCCGGTTTTGACGAACGCCGCGGCAAACATCAGGCTGCCCATGATAAACCAGCAGGCATCATCCCAGTAGAGCATGGCCACATTTTTTTTGGTGACCACGCCGCCAAACACCAGGATGAGCCCGATGCAGAAAGCGACCCCTGGCAGGGGGATGCACTCCGTAAAAAAACAGATCACCACAAAGACGGCCATGGCAATGGCCACTTTGATGTGCCAGGCCGCTTCATCGGCCTTTTTTCTCTCTTCAGGCCTCAGGTTTTCGTATTTCAGCTCATTCTTGCGAAGATCCAGGGCGGACTGCATGAGCGTGGTAAACTGCTCCCCGGAAAGCTGATTTTCGACAAATGTTTTCGCTTTTTCAAAATTTTGGGGATCCACCGGAATATTGAATTTTTGGCACCACCCCATTTTCCGCTCCATAAACCGGTTTTTGGAAAGCGCGCCCATCTGAAGATTCTGTTCCATCATCCGGGCGGTCAGGAGCTGCCATTGGTCCACCTCGCTGCTCTTTTTCCCAAACAGGGATTGGGTAATATGACCGATCACCGCCCTGGGACCGATCCGGTATTCGGTTCCCACATCCTTCATTCCGTATGGCGTGGGGAGTATCAAAATCAAAAAGAAAAGAACGACCGGAATGATAAAGATCTTCCAGTCCACATATTTGTCATAGCCTGTTATCTTCTTTTTTTTCTCACCGGCCATTGTTTACTCCTTTCCAAACCCTTTATGTCAAAAAAATTTAAACGTATTCA
>JAGYOT010000628.1 GCA_018399455.1 Desulfobacterales bacterium | reverse complement strand
TACAATTTCATTTTCATTCCAGGAGGACTTGTGATGCAGGAAATTTTGGAATCCGTCAGCAGCTTCGTCTGGGGGCCGGTAACCATAATACTCTTGGTGGGGACCGGGGTTCTGATCACATTTATTGTGAAGTTTATTCAGTTAAGCAAATTTGGGTATGCCTGGAAGCTGATTTCCGGAAAATACGACAATCCGCAGGATGAAGGAGAAATCACGCATTTCCAGGCACTTAGTGCAGCACTTTCCGCCACTATCGGAACCGGAAACATTGCCGGCGTGGGCACTGCGGTCGCCCTCGGCGGGCCGGGATCGGTTTTCTGGATGTGGGTCACCGCCGTTTTCGGCATGGCCCTTAAATACGGAGAATGTCTGCTTTCGCTGAACTACCGGACCATCCATCCGGACGGTATTGTGGGGGCCGGCCCCATGTACTATCTGGAAAAAGGCCTTGGACAGAAATGGCTGGGGGTTCTTTTTGCCGTTTTTGCCGCAGTCGCCTCATTCGGCATCGGCAACATGGTTCAGGCCAACTCCGTGGCCGAACCGGTTGAAACCTATTTTGGCATCCCAAAGCTCGTCACGGGCCTGATTATTGGAATCCTTGTCTTTCTGGTCATCGTCGGCGGAATCAAGCGCATCGGGCAGGTCGCCAGCCGGCTGGTCCCGATAATGGCTGTTTTTTATGTCCTGGGCGCACTGGTCGTTATATTCACAAATATTGACAAGGTCCCGGCCGCTTTAGGCATGATTTTCAGCGACGCTTTCACCGGGACAGCCGCCACAGGCGGTTTTGCAGGTGCAGCGGTGGCCCAGGTCATCCGCTTTGGGGTGGCGCGGGGCGTTTTTTCCAACGAGGCCGGCCTGGGCAGTGCCCCGATCGCCCACGGCGCCGCAAGGACCAAGGAGCCGGTTCGTGAAGGCTTGGTGGCCATGCTTGGCCCCTTTATAGACACCATCGTGATATGCTCCATGACCGCTTTGGTGATCATTCTCACCGGCGCTTATACCACCGGTGAAACCGGTGCGGATCTAACAGCCAGGGCGTTTAACATGGGGCTTCCCGGACCGGGCGGATACATCGTGGCCACAGGCATCATCTTTTTTGCCTTTTCTACGGCCATCAGCTGGTCCTATTACGGCGACCGCTGCATTGATTATCTCTTCGGAGAAGCACTGGTCATGCCATACCGGGTGCTCTACTGCATCCTGCTGCCCATCGGGGCCTACATTAAGCTGGCTACGGTCTGGACCATTTCCGATATTTTCAATGCCCTGATGGCCTGGCCCAACCTGATCGGCCTCATATTCCTGACGCCGGTGATCGTCCGCATGACCAGGGATTACTTTAGCGATCCGGGG
>JAGYOT010000627.1 GCA_018399455.1 Desulfobacterales bacterium | reverse complement strand
GGGATTTCTCTGAATCTCGCCCTCATGTTCTCGTCGAACATTTTATCATAGTGCTTATTTATAGCCTCGGCATGTTCAGGCATCTCGGCAACAACGTCATCGACCCTCTTGGCCCGGTATTTTTTATATTCTTTCTGAACAGCGTCAGGAAGCTGTGACAGTCTGGAAATCGCGCTTGCTCCTTTTGATGCCCCCTTGAGACCAGACACAAGCAAAAATCCGACAGCAAAATCTTCCTCGCTCGGGAGTCTGCCTTGCAGAGCGGCAGGAACGGTGGTCATGCTTCCGACCTCTCCCGTAAAACCGACAGCCTTTGAAAGCGGTTTTGCTATTTTTGATGATATAACACCAGTTTTTACCAGAGGGGAGAGAACCGCTTTCCCGCCCGGACCTGAAAACCAACCGACAATCTGACCTGTCAACTCCCCTTGAGCGGTTGCTTTTATCGCTGCTGCTGTCCGATCAACAAAATCCCCGACAGAATCAACTTCACCCTTCTCAATCTTGTCGTGAAACAGCTTATTCAGCCCTTCCATCATCGCAAAACCGCCGCCAGACGCAGACATGATGGAATATATTTTTCTCGCCTTGCTCGCGGTAAGCGTTTCGCCTAAAGCTAAGCCCTTCCCAAGAAGCCCTCCGGCCATCATAATCGGTATTTCCGGGAGAATATGGCCCAGGCTAAAAGCCAGCTTCTCGCTGAGGCCGTTCAGCTCCGGATTGACAACGGTTTGGCCCGGCAGCAGGGCCGTTGAGATCGTAGAATTTGAAACTCCGTCCCAGAACGCCCGCTCAATCGGGTTTTCTTTCTCCCTGTCTCTCCATGCCTCTGTGCTTAACTCCGCGGCATTCTTGTATATGTTTGCCATAGCGGTCTGCGGGTCACTCCACGCCTGAGCATTTTTCCGCCAGCTGTCAGCGGTCCCCAATGTTTCTTCTGAAGGGGAGGGCAATTCTTCGCCGACCTGAGGCTGTTTTTCGGTCTGGGTGGGTAATGTGTCGTCTTGAACCGGAATAGGCTGCTGAGCGGGCATTTCGGCGTCAGAAACGGAAAATTCGGATACATCAATCCCCCGTTTTTTCATTTCTCCGTCAGAAACACCCTGATTTTTAAAAAAAAGGTATGTTTCCCGTCTCAGACGGGCAACGTCAATGTTGTGTTGTGCGATCCGCTTGTCGGAAAGCCCGGACTGTTTGAGGTCCATATAGGCTTTAACCGCCGCCTCGTCAGGTTGAGGTTCCTGGGGTTGGGGCTGATAGGCCAGCGGGACGGTTGCGGCCGCCATATCGCGAACCATGTCAGGCATGGTTAATTCCCTTCTGTTTTTAATGCGTCAAGGGTGAATCCCCTGCCTTCCAGCTTTTTCAGGGCATCAGACACCTTTTTGCCTTTTTTGCCAC
>JAGYOT010000626.1 GCA_018399455.1 Desulfobacterales bacterium | reverse complement strand
CGGAGCAAATGACAAAAACCCATTAAAAACCGATTCCGATGAAGTTTAAAGACCGTCTGCTCTTCGAGGTCAGCGCCGCCCTTGCCACGGTTGTCATTCGGATCTGGTTCGGCACCGTTCGGGTCCGGATTCTCAATCCGCATACATACGACCACTATTTGAGAAACCCGGCAAGCGGCAACGTGGTGGCCGGCACCTGGCACAGAAACACGGTCTTTCTGTTTTATTTTTTTCGAAAGCTAGCCCCAGGGCCGTTATGATCAGCCGAAGCAAAGACGGGGAGTTTACCGCCCGGGTGGGGAACCGCCTTGGATACACCCCCATCCGGGGTTCCTCTTCAAGGGGGGCAGTGGGGGCACTTTACGCCATGGTCCGGTTTCTTAAGACGCCCGGAGAAAAGAGACTCTGCGGAACGGCTGTGGACGGCCCAAAGGGGCCGGCGCGGAAAATGAAAGGCGGCATGCTGGAACTGGCTCAAAAAAGCGGGGCCTGCTTTATTCCCATAACCTGCTCCGGAACCCGGCTGATCAACCTCTCCCGGTCATGGGACCAAACCATTATTCCCAAACCTTTCAGCCGGGTGCTTATCGACTTTGGATCACCGGTCTTCATTTCTCCTGACATTTCGAATGAAGCGTTTGAATCCCTTCGTCTCAGGGTGGAATCCGAATTAAACCGCCTGACCGACAGCGTGGACCATATGTGCGGCTACAGGCCAACCTGAACCGCATGGGCTCCGGGAAATAGATTTTTGGAGACATCCCCCCATCGCATTTTTCTGTAACCAGACAGACAAATGGGGCAACTTAAAAGACAAAAGCCGACTTAAAAGCCGGGTTGGCAAAAATTTGATTTATGCAAAAAAAGGAGATTTGATTATGCAAAAAAAGACTGGAAGCCTTGTCCGTTCACCGGGCCCGGCTCTTTTCGGAAATCCGTTCCGTGCTCACGAGCGAACAGATTCAACATCTGAAGGCCAGACAAGATCAGCGAAGCGAGCGGCGGATTGGCCACCGGCGATTAAACCGGGCCATTCGCGATTACCATAGCCCCGAAGAATAATTAACTGAAGCCGGCCTGGAACCCCTTTGCCGCCGTTTTTATGGAAAGCCGCCTGAATGCCGCCGGAACAACATGCTGAAGCAACGGATAATGACGTCGTCCGCCAGGTGCTCGCAGGCGACGTCAATGCCTTTGAAATCCTGCTGAAGCGCTATCAGTCGTTTGTATTTAAAATTGCCGGCCGCCACGTGCCGCCCCGGGAGGTGGAGGGTGTGGCGCATGATGTCTTTATTCAGGCCTACCGATCCCTTTCAACGTATCGCCGCGAGAGCGAATTCCCGAAATGGCTGGCCGGCATTTGCGTTCGAACCTGCGCCGGTTTCTGGCGAACCCGGTATCGATCAA
>JAGYOT010000625.1 GCA_018399455.1 Desulfobacterales bacterium | reverse complement strand
GATCGGCAAGACAGGTTCCGTATTTAAGCTTGATCCGTTCCGCTTCGGCCATGGGCGTTCTGAGCCCCACGGAGATATCATTGGTCATGTTGTTGCCGCCCAGTGAGAGAACAAAGGTATGCTTGATATTTTTCCCCGAAAAAACGGCGAGATCCGTGGTGCCGCCGCCAATATCGATAAGTGCTGCACCGACCTCTTTTTCCTCCGGCGTGAGCACGGATTCACAGGAAGCAATCGGCTCCAGAATGATATCGCAGACATCAAGGCCGGCTCTGTTGGCGCATTTAACAATATTCTGCGCCGAGGTCACGGCGCCGGTCACAATATGAATCCTGGCTTCGAGCCGCACTCCGGCCATACCCACAGGGTTATTGATTCCGCCTTCGCCGTCCACGATAAACTCCTGGGGCAGGACATGAATAACCTCCCGATCCATAGGAATCGCCACAGCCCGGGCCGCCTCAATCACCCGATCCACATCGGACTGCGTAATTTCTTCTCCCTTGATCGCAATGATACCGTTGCTGTTAAATCCTGTCACATGGCCGCAGGCAATACCGGCATATACGGATGAGATCTCGCAGCCGGCCATAAGTTCGGCCTCTTCCACCGCTTTTTTGATTGATTCCACCGTGCTTTCGATATTGACCACAACGCCTTTTCGCAGTCCCACGGAGGGGTGGCTTCCGATGCCGATAATATTGACGACATCAGCCGTCAACTCGGCAACTACGGCACAGATTTTCGTGGTGCCGATGTCGAGTCCGACAACAAGCTCTTCCTTTGCCTTCACCTTAGACCTCCTTGTTTTCTTGGCTCATATTCCGGTCTGCCGGGGTTGCGATAATACGCCTTGGATTATGGGCATCCAGGAGTTCAACGGCCGGAATTTGGGGGCCCTCCTGAATATGAGCCAGAATCCTGCGGATTCGCCGGAGTTTTTGTTCATAATCGCCGTAGCCCAACTCAATGCCGATATCCGGCTTGCTGATCCGCACGGTCAGCCCGATTTCGGGATCCACTGAAATCCCGTGCACATCCCGGCCGGATAAAGGCGAAGCCGGGCCGCCGGTGAGCTCCAGAATCGTCATGACAGCTTTGAAGACCTTTGTCTCCGATCCGTCCGGCCGCTTCCAGTCCGCATAGCCGACTCCGGAAATTACCGGGAGTCCAGTCATCTCGGTAGGTTCCGCCTCCTTGAAAATTGTGCCGGCTGTGTTGATGAGAAACAGACGGCCCACATCCAGCACCGCCATTGGTTCGTGTTCTTCGACCGAGAGGCTCAATCGGGACGGGAACTCGCGCCTGACGCCAGCGGACCGGATCCATGGGGCAGCCACCAGCCGTTTTTGGACCATCGGGAGGTTGACCGAAAGGATATTCACGCCCGCTTCAAGCCCGGCAGTGTCCAAAACCGCTTTTTCCGACAAGCG
>JAGYOT010000624.1 GCA_018399455.1 Desulfobacterales bacterium | reverse complement strand
CGTTCAGAGAGATAGCTCAGCATCCCGGACAAAGTAGTGAGCTTTCCGTAGTCGGATTCGGGGATCTCCACCCCCAGTTCCTCATGGATTGCAATGATCACATTTAAAAAATCAAATGAATCAATATCAAGCGCCCTTTGCAAATCCTCGTCCGGGGAAAGGGCGTCGGAATCGGCCTCCGGGGCTGCCTTGCGCAGCACATCAAGGATGGCGGCTTTTATCTTATCTTCCCTCATAATTTTTCTGCCTCCTGGAGACGGCCGTTGAGGGCATTTAAAAACCGGGCCCCGGTACGGCCGTCCGTGGCCCGGTGATCACCCGACAGGGTCGCCCTCACCACCGGCCGGATACCTATCATCGCATTTTCCACCCAGGGCTGATCCATTATCCTGCCGAAAGTCACCAGGGCCACCTGCGGCGGGTATATAACGCCAAAAGAGCTTTCCACGCCAAGATCGCCGAGGCTGGTCAGGGTAGCGGTGGCATCTGTCATCTCAGAGCTTCGAAGCCGGCCCGCCCGGGTTCGGTTAATGAGGTTCCTCATATCCGCCATGAGTTCATCCAGATTTTTACGGTTTGCGTCATGGATTGCGGGAGCGATCAATCCGCCCTGACGGAAGGCGATGGCAAAACCCATATGGACTGCTTCACTGGCCTGATGCTGATCTTCAATCCAGTAGCCATTGAGCGCCGGGATATCAGTGAGCGCAAGCGCGGTGGCCTTTAGCAGAAGAACCACGGGCAGAAGCCGGTCTTTAACGGAACGTCTTTTGTTCTCCTCGGTCAGCCAGTGCATGGCGCTGCTTAAATCAATGCGCGTTTCCAGGTAATAATGCGGAATATCACGGTTGGAACGACTCATTGCAGCGGCAATGGCGTGCCGCATGCCGAGCTGAAAGTCTGTGCCTTCGGAGCCTCCGGATGCAGCAGGCCCCTTGCCGCTTGCCACCATTTGCTTTTCAGCCGATGCCGCCCTCTCCACGTCCCTGAGGCTGATGGCCCCATCCGGGCCCGTACCCCGGACGCTCGTCAGATCCAGCCCAAGTGCTTCAGCCTCCTTTCGGGCCGCCGGTGAGACTTTCAAGCGCTTTTTTTCAACGGCCGTCCCAGGCTTTTTTTTCTCCCCCGCTTCCGGGAGCTCTTTTTCAGGCCGTACTGCGGCAGGCTCCTCTTTATTGCCGGAGCGGGCCGCCGCCTCAGGCCTGTCGGCCCTTTCTTCAGCGGTCTTCTCCCCCCGGACACGGATCAGGGCGATGGGCTCGCCTACCGGGACTTCATCGCCCGGCTGTACCAGGAATTGTTCGACCACACCGTCCATGAAGACCTCGATTTCAATAATTCCCTTCTCGGTCTCAACTTCCGCAATGATGTCCCCCCGTTTAACCCGGTCCCCAACCTTGACCCGCCATTCAACCAGGGTCCCCTTTTCCATATC
>JAGYOT010000623.1 GCA_018399455.1 Desulfobacterales bacterium | reverse complement strand
GTCCACCCCTTCCAGCTTCAGCGCCCCTTCAACCGCCGCCTGCGTGATGGCCCCATCAGCCCGGACCTGAGCAAAATCCCGGACCCGTTTGAGCAGGCGATTGACTATCCGCGGGGTTCCCCGGGAGCGCCTGGCCAGCTCATAAGCCCCATCCCGGGAGATCGGCAGGCCCAACAACCGGGCCGAACGCCGGACAATGCGCTCCAGATCCGGCTGAGAGTAAAAATCGAGGCTGCGGAAAATCCCGAACCGGTCCCGCAGAGGGGCGGAAAGCAGTCCAACCCGGGTCGTGGCGCCCACCAGCACAAACGGCTTGAGCCGAAACTGGTGGCTTCTCGCATGGACGCCCTTGTCAAAAATCACATCAATAGAGAAATCCTCCATGGCCGGATACAGAAGCTCCTCCACGGATTTGGGCGTTCGGTGAATCTCGTCGACAAACAGCACATCGCCCGTCTCCAGGTGGGTCAACAGCCCGATCAGATCCCCGCCCTTCTCCAGGGCGGGCCCGGAGGTGACCATCAGGTTCGTGCCCATTTCATTGGCAATAATGTGGGCCAGGGTGGTTTTGCCAAGGCCGGGGGGACCGTGAAACAGGACATGATCCAGGGCTTCTTTGCGCTTTTTGGCCGCCTCTATGGCAATCTCAAGCGTTTCAATGGCCTCGCTCTGCCCGATGTAGTCTGAGAGCTTCCCGGGCCTTAGAGAAACAAGATCCGACTCGTTGTCCATGGGCAACGTGGACTGGCTTAGAATTCCCTGGCGATCGGATTCGTATTTTATTATATTATCCGCCATTTATAACTTCGCCTCGATAGACTTCCTCAAACAACTCCTCCGGGGTGCCGATCGACGGATTCCGCAGAAGCGCTGCATCCACCATGACTTTTGCTTCCGCCGGTTTGTGGCCGAGTTGGCTGGTCAGTACCTCCACGACCTGGGCGGCCAAATCTTCGGCGGCATCGGGAACAGCTTTTTCAGCCCGAGCCGTATTTTCGCGGATCAGCGCAAATTTGCCGGTTTTCCCCCGGAGCGTGGCGACAATCTTATGGGCCGTCCGCTCCCCAATGCCGTTTAACTGCTTCAGGAAAGCGATGTTTTTGGACTCAATAGCAGCGGCAATGTCAGATACCGGGCAGTTCAAGGCTTTGACGGCCTTTAGCGGCCCGATGGCTTCAACCGAAATAAACAGCTTAAAAAATTCCCGTTCGACCTCCTGCATGAAACCGATCAACACGGGCTTGGGCTGGCGCTCGGTCTGGTGATAGTAAATATAGAGAGAAAGCGTATCGCCAACGGATACAGCGTTTAAGGATGCCATAACAAAGGCCGGCACCAGAACTTCATAGCCGATCTGGTGCGCCAGAACAATGACACGGTCGGTTTCTTTTTTAAGCAGCCCGCCTTCGAGGTATGCAATCATTAAAACTCCCGGCTAGCGCCTGAACAATCCGATCATAGCCAGGGCCA
>JAGYOT010000622.1 GCA_018399455.1 Desulfobacterales bacterium | reverse complement strand
TCTGGATCAGGCTGCCGGGTCTTGAGCTTGCCGGGCGATGTTTGATTTGCAGACCATCGCCTGAGGTATAGGTGCTGGCCCAGATGTTTTGGCAGGCCATAAATTTTTTGTAATCAAATCCCCCGGGATTGTTAAAATTGTGAAATGCCTTGATCCTTCCGCTAAAGGCGATTCGATCTTCGTATTTGAGCGTATTTGTAACCGCACCGTAAACCGTTACCCGGAGCCGGCCCTTGACAGGGGTTGGCGATCGTCCTGTCTGCTTTGGGCCAGTCATGCCTCTTGCCAGCCGGATATCCGCCAGAATAAATTTCAGCCGGTAGCTTTGCAGGATGGGCACCGAAGCGATTCGGCCTGTGATCCGCCAGGGATGATCCGAGATATATTGCGTGATATGCCCGGAGCTTTGCGGGGCGGTCTGCCAGGGCGAAAGGCAAAGATAGCCCAAGGCCAGGTAGACAAGCAGGGGCGACCATCTGGCAGATTTCTGGTGCAGGGCGGAAAATAAGGATAGGCCTGCGAAAATTAGGCAGACGGCCAGCGCAATCGTGAAATGGCCGGGAACCAGCCGGGCCGTGCAGATACCTGCCATAAGCGCAAAAAGCAGAGCAATCAGTGGCCGAAAATAAAAAGGGGAGGCGTTTTCTTTACCGAGCTCCGGATGCATGGCAAAGCCTGCATCAAACGGTAATTCGTTGAATGGAGGCACCCAGGCATGCGAACTTGTCCTCTATTCCGTCGTATCCGCGGTCCAGGTGATAGACCCGGTTGATCTGAGTGGTGCCGGTGGCGACGAGCCCGGCCAGCACAAGGCAGGCGCTGGCCCGCAAGTCAGTTGCCATGACCTGCGCCCCGGAAAGATGGGGAACTCCCCGGACCATGGCATGGCTGCCGGATAAGCTGATATCGGCGCCCATGCGCTGGAGCTCGCTGACATGAATAAAGCGGTTTTCAAAAACGTTTTCCGAGATTACCGAAAAGCCTTTGGCAACCGTCATCAAAACCATGAACTGAGCCTGCATGTCAGTGGGGAAACCGGGATAGGGCAGGGTTTTGACATCCACGCTTCTTATCGGCAAATTCCTCTTCACCCGTATGGACCGGTCCTGGCAAAAAACATTTGCCCCTGTTTTTTTAAGCTTAAGGATGACTTCTTTAAGATGATCCGGCTCAGCCCCGTGGATTAGTATGTCTCCGCCCGTAAGGGCGGCCGCGACCATAAAGGTTCCGGTCTCAATCCGGTCCGGGATGATATCGGCTTCCACGGTATGAAGAGGATTTCCTCCATTAATGGTGATGATAGAGCTGCCGGCGCCCGAAATATCAGCGCCCATTTGCTTGAGTACGTCCGCCAGAGCTGTTATTTCAGGCTCCCGGGCAACATTGTGCAAAACGGTCCGGCCCTCGGCCATGACTGCGGCCATCATCAGGTTCTCTGTTCCGGTAACCGTGGGAAGATCCAGATATATTTCAGCTCCGGTCAATTTATTT
>JAGYOT010000621.1 GCA_018399455.1 Desulfobacterales bacterium | reverse complement strand
TTTTTTCTTTGCCATCCAAAAATTGACTTTTTACGAGTGCATCAAAATTATCTCTATAGCCATGTCAGGGCATCTGAGTTCGCACATGCGGCAGGCTATACAGGCCTCGGGCCGGGCTGGATGGACCTTTCCTTCCGGGTCCAGCTCCAGGACCTGCTTTGGACAAAAATAGACGCAGATCCCGCAGCCCTTGCACCATTCCCGAATAATTCTGTGTTCCTTAAGTCTGTTCCTGGCCATAAATTTTTCCCTGAGGTTAACCGTTTTTTCATTCAGCCGCTGTAAATCTTCATTTCAGCCGCATTCATAACAAGCAGGCCTGCGTTGGGCTCAGCGCTTGCTGCCAGGGCGGGCAAAAATTCTGTAGAGGACCTCGCCCAGGTCCCAGATCCGGACATCCTGAGTTTTTTCATGATTGACAAAATTCAGAAAGCAGATCGGACAATTGACCAATATATTCCTGCTCTTTTTCCGAAGCTCCTTAATTCTGGATTCCGCTATGCCCTGACTGAGCCTGGGGAAAGCGTATTCCACCGGTCCACCGCAGCATGCCGTGTCGCGCCTGGAATTCGGGCTCTCAAGGTAGCCAAGCCCCAGTTTATCCAATACCGTTCTGGTCCCCTCAATTATACCCAGCTCCCGGGTCATGTAGCAGGAATCGTGAATAACGAAGCTGTCCGGCAGATCTGTTCCGGCGGAGAATCCGCCATCCAGTGCTTTTTCCGCCAGAACCTCGATATAGTTTTTCACTTGAACATTGAAATTCCGG
The DNA here is from genome assembly GCA_018399455.1 of Desulfobacterales bacterium. Lineage (GTDB taxonomy): Bacteria > Desulfobacterota > Desulfobacteria > Desulfobacterales > Desulfosalsimonadaceae > M55B175. Next base: position 723 of record JAGYOT010000621.1, on the reverse strand, counting down.
ACCAGTTCCGGGTAGACTTTTCTTAACATGAAAGTGGAATGGGGATCCAGCGTCACGATGGTTTCAATTCCCCGGGAGATGAACAGCGAGGCCACCCGCTCGACATGAGGGCTTATCTGTGTGGTGAGTCCGAGGTCATAAAGGAGCACCCCGGTGTAGGGCTCGTCTTCAAAAAGGTATCCGGGATTTTCCCCCTGATTCTGAAGAGCGGAGAATATTCCCCTGATAACATCGGCGCAGCGTGTTTTGAACGGTCGGTTGAAAGCCGCTTTGGTGCGGATTAGAGGTTCTCCGGCCAGTTCGTTGCCGAAATCGATCAAATGCCGGACAGGCCCTTTTGAGACCCATGGCTGGATCAGCGGGATCATCTGAGTGGTTTGCTGAACATAGGGGAGCATCTGATACATCCGCCCTGTAAAGAATAAATTCCTGCCGGGGCGCCGGACGTCCCGGCCGCGGGTCCAGTCCGTCCAGTAGATGCTCTTAAATCCCAGGGGATCACCGGAAATGTCTATATTCTTTTTCAGTGTCTTTAACTCATAACTTAAAAGACTTGCCGCATTTTTCATCTGAACCACCCTATACAATACTTTGCCCCAGGTAAGTCAGGCCCAAGTGGATGAGCTTGGTAATCTCCAGGTTTTGACCTTTGCTTTTACAGATCTCCTCGCACCGCTTGCACTGGAGGCAGGTATACAGGTTGTACATCAATCCGTCATCCAC
>JAGYOT010000620.1 GCA_018399455.1 Desulfobacterales bacterium | reverse complement strand
TAACCTCCCGGGCCCGGTATTCGCAAAACAGCAAAGCCAGCCGTCTGTTTTGGATCCGGACATCATGCAGGATGATCCGCGTGACTCCTGCTTTGTCCCGGCTGTCAATTTCAGGCTTGATTGAAAGGATATCCATGTGAAGCCCCGACAATATGCCGAACTCCACCCCCCGGATCTGTACCGAAGCATGCAGCAGCGCGGCCAGCCGTGCTTCGAGTTTTGGTCCGAGAACCGCGGGCCTGGTCAGGCCGAGGTAGAAAATAAACGCCCCGCCTGCCAGGCACAGCAGAGAAGCACCTATAATTCTCAGCAGGGTTCGTTTTCGTATCAAACCGGATGTCCTCCTATATTTTGACTGGGCTTTCAAAATGGTTATGGTATAATAATTTCTATATGGCAAGCCATCAAGTATTCATTTTCGCTGTTGGAACCACAACCCATGTCCGAAAGGAGCAGAGCCATTGTTTAAAAGGGATAAATGCGACCTGTGCGGTGACTGTCTGGTCAAATGTCAATGGATTGAAGCCGACAGGGACCAGGCGGTTCAATGGATGGAAGCGATGATGCAGGGAGAAAAAACACCTGTCATTGATCAATGCATCACTTGTTACGCCTGCAACGAATACTGCCCCCGGAAAGCCGATCCGTTTGACCTGATCGCCGAGCTCCAGGAAAAATTTCAGATGCTCCCCGCTGAAGTGCTTAAAAAAAGCGAGGCGAAGTTTACCTTTGAGGGTCAGCTGCGGGATATCCCGCCGGCGGAGCGGATCATGAACATCTGCGTATTCGGCAAAACCGACGGCCACCTGATTGCAGGCAGGCTCTACGATCTTCCGCAGATTGGCGGAAAACCCTATTTCTGCTGGATCATGTTCACCCATATGGGCGCCCCGAGCATCCAGGAAGCCCATGCCAGGGAGTTTGTGGACCGTCTGGCGACCACCGGCGCCAAAGAAATCATCTGCTTTCATGACGACTGCTATACCATGCTGGCCCATTATGCGCCGGAATATGGCATTGATGTCCCGTTTCGCCCGGTTCATCTCTCCGAATACCTGGTCGAATGCCTTGCCGCCGATAAAGGGATGATAACGCCGCTCAACCTCCCCGTAGCCTATCAGCGGCCCTGCGCCTCCCGGCACACGCCCGAAAAAGAGCATTTCATTGATGAACTGCTTGAGTTGTGCGGCGCAACCCGGGTCAACCGCCGGTTTGACCGGGAAAATGCCCTCTGCTGTGCCGGTGTCAAGATGCTTCTGGACAAGGGGGACCCGCGGCCCGATATTGAAACCAACATCAGGGACGCCCTGGATGCCGGCGCCAAAGCTTTGGTCTGCCTATGTCCGATGTGCATGCATACGCTCTCGCCGGTGGCTAAGGAATTCGGCCTGCCGGTGGTATTTCTGGGCGATATCGCCCGAATGGCACTGGGAGAGATTCCGCCTCCGGCCTGATTGGGGACCTGGACCCGGCTCGGGATATAAGCCTTACGCAATCGTAAAGCGCGGCGGGT
>JAGYOT010000062.1 GCA_018399455.1 Desulfobacterales bacterium | reverse complement strand
GGCTTCGCCGGCTAGCCCCCAACGACCAAAGTCACCGGGATTCGCTATTGGTCGAATCCGGACTATACCCGGGTGGTGATTGATGCCAGTCGGGAGACCCGCTTTCAGAATAATTTATTGAAAAGGGATCCTTCTATCAACAAACCCTATCCCCGGCTTTATGTGGATTTGGCAGACGCCCGGCTGGGTGATGTGGAAAAAAAACTCCCCATCAACGACAGTCTGCTGCGGGCGGTCCGGGCAGGCCAGTATACCAGGGATACGGTGCGGGTGGCGATAGATATCAAATCCTTTGAGGCCTATGATATTTTTTCGCTAAAAAACCCCTTCAGAATCGTAATTGATGTCCGCGGGGAGTCCAAAGGCGGTTCCGTGATTGAGGTGCCCAGGGACAAACAGTCCCTCATAACCCCTTTTTGCCTGGGGGTGAACCGGATTGTCATCGATCCGGGTCATGGCGGCAGGGACTATGGGGCGCCGGGTTATCTGAGGGGGGTGCACGAGAAGCAGGTGGTGCTTTCAATTTCAAAGCGACTTGCCGAGGGATTTAGAAAAAAATTGGGATGCGAGGTTCTATTGACACGAGAAACCGACACGTACCTGACCCTGGAGGAGCGAACAGCCATTGCCAATACGGAAAAAGCGGATCTTTTTCTCTCTATCCATGCCAATGCCGTTAGAGATAATCGGGCATTCGGTATTGAAACTTATTTTTTAAACCTCACTACCGATGAATCCTCGATTTCCGTGGCGGCCCGGGAAAACGCAACCTCCAGGAAAAATATCAGCGAACTGGATTCGATTCTGCAGGATCTCTTAAATAATGCAAAAATTAACGAGTCCAGCCGGTTGGCAACATATGTGCAGAATGCCATGATCGACTATTTGAAGCCCAGGTATTCAAGGATCAATAATAAAGGGGTGAAGCAGGCCCCGTTTTATGTGTTGTTAGGTGCCAACATGCCTTCGATACTGATTGAGACCGCATTTATCAGCAACAAGCGCGAATGCCGACGGCTCACGGATCCGGACTACCAGTCGGACGTGTGCGAGGCCATTATTCACGGGGTGTCCCTCTATATCGATGAGATGCAGCCAAAAGCCCATTTCTATCAACAACCTGCGGTTGATGTCGGAGGATAAGGATGGCAGACGATGACGCTGGAAAGGACAATCGTATGGATCGCGTTCAGGCAATTTCCGTTCTCGATGGCCGCTATTATAAATATACCGGTGAGTTAACGGATGTTTTTTCTGAGTATGGATTAATTCAGCAGAGGGTCAATGTGGAGGTCCAGTGGCTGAGATTTCTGCTAAAAGACCTGGAGCTGGATCAAGCCGACCGGGCTGAACTGAAAGCCATCAGTTCAATTGTGGATCAGTTCGATGTGCAGGCGGCAAAAAGCATCAAGGAGACGGAGCGAATCACGAACCATGATGTCAAGGCGGTGGAATACTATATTAAGGACCGGCTCTGCGAGTTGGGCATGGAAAGGCTTAAGGAATGGGTCCATTTCGGCTGCACCTCCGATGATATCAATAACGCGGCTTATGCGCTGATGATAAAAAAGGGCCGGGAGTATATTCTTGATGAGCTGGAAGAGGTGCTCCAAAAACTTGAAGATCTGGGATTGGCTTATAAAACGACAGCGATGATCTCCAGAACTCATGGTCAGCCGGCGACGCCGACCACTATGGGCAAAGAGATGATTAATTTTGCCTGGCGTTTGCGTGTTGAAATCACCAACCTCCGTATTGCCTATATCCAGGCCAAAATGAACGGCGCCAGCGGCAACTTTTGTGCCCATTACTTTGCCTACCCGGATATTGACTGGATTGCCGCTTCACAAAGTTTTATCGGCAGTTATCTGGGACTGACCCCTGTTGTTTTGACTACCCAAATCAACCCTAATAGCTATATCTCTGAAATTTTACATATTCTCATACGCATTGCTGCGATCATGATTGATCTGGATCGGGATATGTGGGGCTATATTTCACTGGGCTATTTTAAACAAAAGCCCGTTGACACGGAGATCGGTTCCTCCACCATGCCGCATAAGGTCAACCCGATTGATTTTGAGAACTCTGAGGGAAACATGGGAATGGTCATCTCAATAATGGCGCATATGGCCGTTAAGCTGCAAAACTCCCGCTTCCAAAGGGATCTTACAGATAGTACCGTACTCAGGAATCTGGGCGCCGTCTTTGGCTATCTGCTGATTGGCCTGAAAAGCAGTCTGAAAGGATTGTCCAGAGTGACGGTGGATACGGAGGCGCTTGATGCGGATATGGAGGATAATCAGGCGGTTCTGGCAGAGGCCCTGCAGACTGTAATGCGTGTGTACAAAGAGGATAAGCCCTATGAGAAGTTAAAAACCCTGACCCGGGGCCGGTCGATAAAACGCTCGGATATGAAGCAATTGATAGATGCTATGGAAAAGGTCCCGCCGGAAGTTAGAGATCGGATGTCCCGGTTGAGCGTTAATCAGTATACGGGTCTTTCTGGAAGGCTGGTCGATTGGTATTTTTCCAAGAAGCCTTAAGATTCGAGGTCAATCGGTTCCGAGCCGGGTGAAATTTTCGCTGCCGGTTTTCTTTCAGAAGTGCTGATCAGGGGTCTTACGGGCTTACGGAATTAACCGCCCGGAGAAAACATTCATACTTGCATTAAAATTTTAGTTCATGGTATCTAATTTATAAACGAATAAATAAATTATTTAAATTAATTATCCGATAAGCAGAAAGAATACGCGTCATCTTGAGGGGGTGACGCCTGAGGGACGACCTTGTGAAAAAGCCGAACCAAGGCTGGAGTCTATACAATATTTGGATTTTTTTAATTGATTGTGGCTTGTCTTTACGCTAATTATTAACACAATAAAAGATTAGGGTTAAGCGCCAACACAAAGCTTCTAAATGTGATCGTGAATACCCGGTTTCCAAGCGTTTGGATCAATAGAGAGGTTAAGGGGTGAATATTCATGGAATTTACGATTGAATTTGACAAACAGCAGATTGAATCGATCGAAAACATCCTTCAGGAAGAGCTGATCGATACGGGTGTGCAGAGCGTCATTTTGATGGATCTGGCCGGAAATGTCGTTGTCAATTTGGACAAGGGGGACAAAAACCACGATGTTTTTTCTCTGGCCGCTCTTGCCGCCGGAAATTACGGCGCGGTCAGTGCTATGGCCAATATAATCGGCGAGCAGGAGTTTTCTTTGCTCTTTCATAAGGGTGAGGAAGAAAGCATTCATTTCAGTAAGGTCGTTGAGGATCTGCTCTTGTTGACCATCTTCGACAAGAATGTGTCTCTTGGTTTTTTGCGGCTCAAAGTGGCTGAAGCGATTAAGCGGATCCAAAAATTAATCTAACCCGGTTTTAACTTATTATTTCTGGAGGAGAGCGATTTGGCGCTAATCAACCCGAAGAAAAAGGAGGTTCAGGTTAAAATCGTCTATTACGGGCCAGGCCGTGGCGGTAAAACAACGAATCTTGAATATATTAACGAGAAGTTCAAGAAGCGCATTCAAAATGAGATGGTCACAGTCAAAACCTATGGCGATCGAACCCTTTTTTTTGATTTTCTGCCGTTTGATATTGGTGAAATCAAGGGGCACAGCATTAAAGTTCAGCTATACACCGTTCCGGGACAGGTCAAATACAATGCCACACGGCGTCTTGTATTAAGAGGGGTGGATGGGCTGGTCTTCGTGGCAGACTCCATGGATTTACGCCGGGAGATGAATATCCGCTCACTGCAAAATCTCAAGGAAAACCTTGAGACGTTTAATAAAAATATTTTCCATATCCCCTTGGTCATGCAGTATAACAAGCGTGATCTGAAGGAAGAAGGCATTCCGATTCTGTCGATTGAGACGCTTCAGAAGGATTTAAACAGCCGGCTGCAGGCTCCTTATTTTTCGGCAAGTGCGGTGAGAGGCGATAATGTGGCAAGCACCATGAAAAAAATTATCGCGATGACCGTTACCTCTTTGCGAAAAAAACTCGAATAATCACGACAGGAGGGCAAAATATTGGGTCCCAGAGACGAAGATGATAACCTGAACGCTGAGGTCACCAGTCGTTTAGAGGAGTTGTTCGGTGAAGAGATGGAACCAGAGCCGTCGGTTATGCCCGAACCCCCTGAAAAACCGGAAAAAAGCGTTATTGCTGAAGAAGTCCCTCCAGAGGAACCCGTTTCGTCTGTATCTTCGACTGCCAGAGCTGCAGGACCGATTGATAATTTGAAAGCGCTTGTTTTTTCCATTGATTGGGAAATAACGGATGCTACGATGAAGGCTTTTTTGCAGGAGGTGAAGGAGTTAAAACAAAAGTACAAGGATGATCAGGTGAGTCTGATATTCTTAAAACTTCATGAATCCCTGGGAAAATATATTAAATCCAAAAAGGCCAGAGCCCATCCGGACGCCGTCAAGCTTGTCGCCTCAATCTATTATAAATTTGAAAAAATGCTGAGTTCTCCAGCTTTAAGTGAGCGGGAGAAGAAGAAAATGCTTTCCAGGGAGGTTAAGAAATACAATTTGTTTAAGAAACGGGTGCTGGCAGCCAAAGAACCGGGTGTCTCCGCTGGAGCTTATTCCGAAATGAATCCGGCCAAACCGGAACCGGCCGCTGAGCCGGAGGCCGTGTTCGAACCCGAGCCCATGACCCAGCCCGAGCCTATGACCCAGCCGGAGACAAGGTCTGAACCTGAGCCCATGATCCAGTCTGAGGCTTCCCCGGAACCGGCTGGATTGTCCGGAGAATCCCGGGAACTGGCCGACTACATTCTATCTGAGCTCAGGCAGTTGATTCAGACGGAATTCAAGGAATTGCGGAAGCTTCTCGCAAATGCAGACTCATGAACGGGTACAGTTAAGCCGCCTTTGAATTTAAGCCAAAAATTCGGCAATTTCTTTTAATAGGGATGCCGCCAACAGATTTTTGGAGATCGCTTATGGTTGATTTATCAGGAGATATTTCAAGACTGGTGCTGAACCGTAAAGTCAGTGCCGATTTGGGTGAGGTGTCGCTGGACAGTGAAATGCTGAGGGTTTTAATGGAATTCGACGGCCGCAAAAATCTTGCCCAGGTTGCCCGTTCCCAGAATATGAACATGAAGCAGCTGCGGGAGGTACTCAACAGGCTGCAGAAAATACGTCTCATCGAAGAGGCCAGAGATGCCGTGCCCACGCTGGACGCTGAGTTTTTCAAACTCCTGTCCAGTGAGCTCTCAAGGGCGATGGGCCCGATTGCGGAAGTAGTCATTGAGGATGAAATAAGCGATATGGGGGAAGGCAGGGCAAGGTTTCCTGCCCATAGGGCAGCAGAGTTGGTTGATTTGCTGGCCCGGCAGATCATCCGGGAAGAACGGAAGGTGACGTTTCAACAATCCATGGTGAAAAAACTGCGTGAGATTGAAACCTGATCGTTTTTTGGCGTTCAGGTGAAGGTTATCCGCAGTTAAACATATTTTTGTATACAGGCGCAGGATGAGTTTGTCAATCTCAACGAGGAGGAATCATGACGGTTATTTGTGAGGAATGCGGAAAGGTTTATTACCTGGATCCAGAAAAGGTGGAGCAGTACAGGGGGAGAAATATCCAGGTTCGATGTGGCGAATGCGGTCATGTAACTCAATTGTCAAATCTTATAGACATGCAGGAAGAACTCTCTTCTGAGTCTTTTGAGACTGAATCCGATGAATCGGCCGTCGATATAGAAATCGAGGATATCGACCAGGCCTCGGAAGACCCGGCTCTTGATACATTGGATACGTCAAGCATTTCATCATCGGAGGAAAAGCCGGCGGTCAGCGAACCGGCATCTTCACCCCGTTCCAGTATTCTGGGGCTGAGGGGGAAGATGATGTTTCTTTTCCTCGTGATTCCGATCCTTCTAATTGCTGCAACCGGTTATTTTTCCCAAATGCAGCTGACCCGGTTGGGCGACAATATTGCGGAGCAGAGTACCGCCTTGGTACTGGAGGAAGGGAAAAATAGAATTATGCAAAAAGCCCGGGATGTTGCCTTTCAATGTGAGATTTATTTGAGGGCGCATCCGGAGTTGGACAGGAAGGATTTCGCTTTTGATCCGGTATTTAGTGAAATAGCCGTACAGCAGGTTGGGAAAACGGGATACACGGCTCTGATTCAGGAGGCTGAACCGGAAGCCGGTTATGACTGGACGATATGGGCCCATCCCAATCCGAATCTTATCGGGGGTGAGAATACGGTGGATATTCTGAAAAAATCCCTGGGACCTTTTTTTGATCCATTCTGGGATGTTATTACAGGATCAGCCGAAAGAAAAGAATCAGAGGGGTTTTACAGATGGAAGGACGCGGATGGAAAAATCCGGCAGAAATATACCGCCATGACGCCGGTTAACCTGGAAGGCAAGCCCTTTGTGTTGATGGCAACCGCTTATGCAGATGAGTTTACCCGGAAAACCGAGGACTTACAGGCTTCAGCGATGGAAATGTCCAGAAATACTCGCAATATTAACCTGGCTATTCTAATCGGCGCCATTATTCTGATCGGGCTCTGCATTACTATTTACGGCCATCGGCTTACACGACGAATCGGGCATTTGACCGAGGCTGCAGAACGAATCAGTGTCGGCGATCTGGAAGCCGAGATCGAAATCAAGTCCAGGGACGAAATTGGAAACCTGGCGGATGCCATATCCCGAATGCAGGACAGCCTTCGTTTATCCATTGAGCGCTTGCGCCGACGCCGATAACGCTTCAGGCTGCCCGGTGACTTGAAAGCAATGCGGAAATGATTCCGCATTGCTTTGTGCTTTATGCCTGACGGATCCAAAATTTAGCAGGAGTATCCATGCAATGATTATTATTCCCAAGGAAAAGCCGGTTGTAGAAAATTTAAACAGTTTTTATCTGAAGCTTGATAAACTGCTTGAACATTTCCGGGGGGAGCTTGAAAGCGGAGGAATTTATTTTTATTCCCCAAAAGCTGAAGCTGTTGTTTTTTTTGACGATGAAAACCTGTTGAATGGTTTTTATCATGATCGGAAAGAACAAGTCGATGGCCAGGTGGCGGTGGACCGGATATTTCAAACGGCATCGCAGAGCAATTTTTCTGTATCCGTCTATCGCATCCAGCCGGATCGGCTATACTACTGGGCCAATCTGGCCAATTCAAAAATTTTATACAGGGATTTAAGCTCAGAGTTTGCCGACCTGGAGAGCCTGCTCAAAAAGATGGAGAATGAAAAACTTACCGGTTTTATTGATGTTCAGTTAAAGCCTAACTCAGAACAGGGCTTGCTGTTTTTTCATAACGGGCAGCTGTTGGGAGGGGCTTCATCGAGCGGTAAGGGCCGTGTCGACCGGAGCAGCGAGTACAGGGATGATCTGATTAAGCGCTGCCGGGAGCATGGCGGGACGTTTAACGTTCATAAGACCGATTTGTCCGTTGAACGCGCCGCTGCTCGGGCATCAGACACGACGGTCAAAGCGCCCCCCGCCAATCCTTCTGCTGCTGCTGAGCCTGCGCCGGAGCCGGTTAAAGACCCGTCATTGTCGGATTCCGAACGTGTTGTTCAGATGCTTCAGGATTTGTTGGCGGTTCTGGAGATGGTGGTTCGCGAGGACAAAAAGCATCGGAGTGAATTTGATACGCTCTTAAATCGTAAGTTTATGGAAAAAGTGGATCGATATGAATTTCTGGATCCATTTGCGGCTGAGTTCAAGTATGCTAAGGGCAGTCTGGAGTATGACGGAAATGCCCCTCCCGAAAAGCTGGTTGAAGGTGTTGTGGAGTGTACACGGGAAATCGTATCCGAACTTGGTGTTTCCAAAAAATTCCACAGGTATTTGGCATCATGGAATAATGTATATGGAGATGAGATCGACGCCTACCGAATTGATATATAGAAACCTTCAGAAATGGATTATTATAGACCCGGCAGTTGACGAGGAATATGCATATGGTGCCGCAGGTATTGATTGTTGATGATGATTCCTCATGGCTCCGTCTGGTTAGCAAGGAGCTGGAAAGTTATGCAGGAAGTTTTCGGGTAAGAACTGCTGACAGCGCTGAGAGCGCCCTGGCAATGATGCGCCGGGACCATATCATGCTGCTGATTTCAGACTTAAGAATGCCCGGTATGGACGGCTTTGATTTGCTGTCACGAATATTGACGGATTATCCGGATGTGCCGGTTATTATTGTTACCGCCTATGATCGCCCCAAGACAAAGGACGTGGTATTCAGAAGCGGGGCTGCCGGGTACATGATCAAACCGTTCCCCACCGAGAAGCTGGCTCGGGAAATCAACAAAATGTTGAACAGAAAGGCGGAGGGGGGAAATCTGCATAATGTTTCCCTGGAAACATTTCTTCAACTGGTGGAAATGGAGCAGCAGACATGTACGCTCCATGTTATTAATAAATCAGGCAAAAGC
>JAGYOT010000619.1 GCA_018399455.1 Desulfobacterales bacterium | reverse complement strand
CACCTGGGCGCCGCTCGGTGTTGCGACCAGCACCTGTTTCAGTTTTTCAAAATCGTCCCGGAGTTCGCGCTGATAGCGCAGATTCACGGGATAGCGCGCCAGTCCCTTCACTGTATGGCTGATGTCCATTCTGCCAACCCCGCTTATGATCACGTCCTGGACGTCCTTCACGGTGAGACCGTATCGGGCAATCTCGCGGTGCTTGATCCCAAAGTCGAGGTAGTTGCCGCCGGTACGTTCGGAAAAGGACCTATCGGTCAGTCCGGCATTCAAAAATTATCTATCCCCGAACCGGCCACAAGTAAAATTCGGCTTTTGCCTTGTACCCTACGCCTACGGCGCCATCCTGCAGATACAATGTCCATGCATAGTTGGTTTCATAGGCACTGGTGGTGGATGACCAATAGAAATTCCGGACTTCCACAAACGGGTGCTCACGAGGCAGCGCGGGCGAATGCCGGCCCAAGTCAACAAGGCTTTCCATCTCCTTTATATTCGGCATTCGCCAATCATTATAGCCGTGGACATTCTGGAGGTTCATTGCTTTGATCTGCGCCAATGCGTCTGGCCATGTCAGGAGCGTCTCTTTCCAGTCAGCCATCCGGGACCATGTAAGGCCGGTCAGGTGATCGTAAACAGTCCTGCCGCCGGCCTTAAAGCGCGGCTCGGGCCAGGGGCGGCCGATGCAAAAGGCACCGTCCTGTCGGGCGTTCCCGCAGGAAATGCTTTGTCCGGCCTCATCATAGCAGGCGCGCTGACCGGTTTGAAAAACCGTTGCCGGATCATGTGCCGCACGAACCGGCCATACCATATAGGACGCGTACTTCATGCCCCGGTTGCCCCGTCTGCTCGAAATCGACCCTGCATGAAGATTTTTCCTGTTGCTTAAAAGGTTATAGTAAAACCGGGGGTATCCGGGTTTTTTATTCAATTCATAAAGCTAACCCTATATCTCGTCCATGTCTAAAACAACACTGCAAAACACTCTCAAATTTCCCAAACTTGGATCTTGCCGGGAATGATTTGCACAAAGCTGGTTTAGAATTATGATTTGATAATACAATGTGGCAAAAGCAAACCGGCGTCCATTACGGATGGTTGTTGGCGAAGGCGAGCCGGAAATTGCGGATCGGAGATGATTCTCCATGGATATAACGCTGCTGGTAACTCGATCATGCCATCATTGTGGTTGGATAGTTTGCAGGTACAGCCCGAAAAAGCCGCCCATTCCTGAGCAGGAGGGCAAAAATGGCAAATAAACAAACAGAGGCTGAAGAAAAGCAAGGGCACCTCTCTCCCATGATCCGGTCCTTTTTAGGGTTGCAGCAGTTTCACTTTGCAGGCGACCTATACCTCCCCAAATGATACTGACCGGCGACAACAAGCAGGTCGCTGCCTCGGTAGCGGAAGAAATCGGCCTGGACGATTATTTTGCGGAAGTGCTGCCCGAGGATAAGGCCAATAAAGTCAAGGACGTCCAATCCCGCGGGCTGACCGTGGCCATGGCCGGAGAC
>JAGYOT010000618.1 GCA_018399455.1 Desulfobacterales bacterium | reverse complement strand
TCCAGATCGGCCGGCCGGACGGCTATTTTTTCTTCAAGGATTTTGGCTCCCTCGTTAATAATAGGGTAGATAGCGCGCTGCAGGATTTCTTCATCGGATATTTCACGCCGGGCATAGCCTTTTTTCCCGGATAATATGAGGCCATCCTTCAGTGCTTTGTCAGCGCTGATGGGATCGCCCCCGGCGATCATGTGAAGAGCTTTTTCCGCACCAATCAGCCGGGGCAGGCGATGTGTGCCGCCGGTGCCGGGGATAAGCCCGAGTTTGACCTCGGGAAGGCCAAACCGGGCCTCGGGAACCGCCACTCGGAAATGGGAGCTCAGGACGGTTTCAAGCCCGTCGCCGAAAGCGGTACCGTGAACAGCGGCAATAATCGGTTTACCGCATTGGTCCAATTTGTTTAAAACCTCTGGGAGATGAAGCTTAACCGGCGGTTTGCCGAATTCACGGATATCGGCACCAGCACAAAAGGTGCGGCCTTTGCAGATGATCACGATGGCTTTGATCGCATTGTCTTCCTGCGCCATGTCGATCCCCTCGGCGATTCCTTTGCGCACTGCATGCCCCAGGGCGTTGCAAAAAATTATAGCCGCTGATATGATAAATAAAAAAATGCCGGTCTTTACCTTTACCCAATTCTCAGATTAAATTTCAATTCCTTGGTGGCAGAGCCTGTATAAGCGTTCCAGCTGAAAATGACGGCAGTTGCAAACGCCGCCCGGTTCTACCTTAACTTTTGCAGTTGATAAAGGAGGCATGCTATGCATTGGCAGGAGCTTTCGTTAACCTGGCATTATGTAGAGAAATGGGCCAGCCGCAAACCTGACTCAGAGGCCCTGGTATTCGGAAATGAGCGCCTTACCTGGAAGACGTTCAAGACCGAAATGGACAAGGCGGCCAAAGCATTTATCTCCGCGGGCCTGGAAAAGGGCGACCGGGTGGCAATGCTCTCCGCGGCCCGCAATGAATTTCCGATTACTTATATGGCGGCAAACAAGGCAGGCGCAATCTGGCTTGGGCTCAACCCCAAGTTTACGCTAGACGAATTACGTTATCAGCTAAGAGACAGCAGGCCTTCAATCCTCGTAGCCCTGAGCGATTTTCAGGGCAACGACCTTTCTGAAAACATCAAGGCGCTGGTAAAAGAACTCGATTTTCTCAAAAAAGTGCTTGTCCTAGGAAAGCCGGTTGAGGCCGCCGAATCTTACCGGGAATTTCTGGACAGGGATAATTCAAGTCTGGATTCAGAGCTTGAAAAGCGTTCGCAACAGGTGTCACCTGAAGACGAAGCACTGCTCATGTATACATCGGGCTCCACCGGAAAGCCCAAGGGGGTGGTCCATACCCACAGAAGCATTGTTGATAACATCAGGGTTGAGGCGGCAAAATTCTATCTGCATTCTGAGAGCCGGGGGCTTTTGCATTTTCCAATAAACCACGTAGCAGCTGATGTGGAAATTGGATTCGGATGTATCTTTTCCGGAGGGTGCCTCGTATTCATGGACGGATTTGACCCGGC
>JAGYOT010000617.1 GCA_018399455.1 Desulfobacterales bacterium | reverse complement strand
CTGGCCGGGTTCAAACGGGTCAAGGATGTGGTTTTTGTAGATGCCATCCCTAAAAATTCCGTAGGAAAAGTATTAAAAAAAGATCTTCAAACCATGATGCCGTAAATCCGGTTCTGTTTGAGGGGAAAAAAATTAAAGGAGAGCACCATATGGAAATCAATCCAAGAAAAATTAATCCCTACAATTTTGACCCGTTTCTTGAGTGGCGGAATCATGTGGACTACTACCGGGATGATTCGTTTATCCAACAGGTACTGAAATACTACATCCGTGACAAATTTGAAATTGTGGATCAGGCGGCCAGAAAGGTCTCTGGAAAAGTCTCCTATCGGTGGAGGGACATGGCTGATGCCATTGCCTGGCCGGAGAAACGGCCGTACATGATGCATTATGACGGTCACAATCACCGCATTGACCGCATTGTCCGACCTGTAGAAACTCGGATCATGGAAGAGGAAATCTTTAAAGAGGCTTTTTTCTCGGAAAAAACAGATCCGTGGGTCAAGCTGGTTAAAATGTATCTGATTTATCAGAACAGCGAGGCTTGTATTGCCTGTCCCCTAACCTGTACTGAGGGGTTGGTGGCCATTGTCGAACAATTTGCCGACACCCCGGAGCTCAAGCATATTGTAAGGCACTGCAAGGAAGGCATTGACGGCGATTTTGCTATCGGTGCCCAATATTTGTCGGAAATCCACGGCGGCTCTGACGTGCCGGCTAATGTACTTGAAGCCGTTGAACAAGACGGGAACTGGTTCCTTTACGGCACCAAATTTTTCTGTTCTGCTACTCACGCTGACTATGCGGTTGTCACGGCACGGCCTAAAGGATCGGAAAAAGTGGCTTTGTTCGTGGTGCCTTCCTGGCTGCCGGGGAACAAAGAAAAGGAGATCCGCAACGGATTTACCATTGACCGAATCAAATGGAAAATGGGCACCAGCGAACTGACCACGGCGGAATTAACCTTTGACGGTGCCGTGGCCTATCCCGTGGGACCCCTGGACCGGGGGGTAGCCAATGTTGTAGGTGTTGTGCTCACCTATTCACGCATGACTGTAGGACTTTCTGGTGCGGCCAGCATGACCCGTGTCGCGCGGGAAGCCAAAAAATACAGCGAGTTAAGGGAAGCCTTTGGCATGCCCATTGGTCGGTTTCCTCTGGTGGCCGGTCAGATCCGGCAAATGGAAACCGCTGCCCGCAGGACCACAGCCGGAGCGTTTCGGCTTTACCGGGATTTTCTGGCTTTGGAAGGCGGGCTCAAAGGCGGGATGGAAGAAGATGAAAACGAAGCGCAGAAACGACACCGCTTTGATATCCGGGAGCTGATCATGCTGCAGAAGATCACGGCCTCCTGGGATACGGTAGACATCACCCGGCTGGCTATGTCCATTTTCGGCGGCCATGGGGTGATGGAGGATTTTTCCGCTCTTCCGCGCATCTACCGGGATGCGGCGGTTAACGAACTCTGGGAAGGACCGCGGAATGTACTGCTCACCCAGATTTACCGCGATATTCAGCGGGCAAAGCCCTGGTA
>JAGYOT010000616.1 GCA_018399455.1 Desulfobacterales bacterium | reverse complement strand
CGGGGATTTGTCAATAAAAAACGAGCGGGCGTTCTATTAAAACCGACTCCAAATCAAACCGCAGATATTGGATGGTTACAAAGCAAACAAAGCTTTGATGCCGCTTCAAGACCGGCCGACGGCCGTTAAACCGTCAGCGATTCTGGATGCGGCTTAAAGCATCGCTTATTCTCACCGGAAACCTGGCGGGTTCTTCCAGGGCCTTGTACGGCTCCGGCAAACGCAGCAAATTGTCCTGAACGTTTTGGCGTATTTTATCAAGGGATGCGCTCTCAATTATCTGCCGGCCGTTTTCCATATAGGTCTCGAGAAGCGGCCGGGCTTGCGCCGGCGGGGCTTCATCTTTTAATCCGATAATATCTTCAATGTATTGGTGGTCTTCATCGCTTCGTCGGAACACCTGTTTTTCACCGGCCAGATTGGCCTTGCCGGGGCTCAGTTTTCTGATGTCCCGATCCTTAAAATGCACCATTTTGTATACGATATCAAAATAGGGGGCGTCTGCAGAGACGCCCAGCTTGGTGCCCACGCCAAAGGCGTCAATCCGGCCGCCGGATTTGATGACCCTGGAGATTTTATGCTCATCAAATCCACTTGAAGCAAATATCTTGACATCCGGCAGGCCCGCGTCATCCAGAATTTTTCTTACCCGGCGGCTTAGATCGACCATATCCCCGCTGTCAAGGCGCACACCGATCAGGCGCCGGCCTTTCTCAGCCATTTCCCGTCCCACTGTAACGGCATTCTCAGCGCCTTTGAGGGTATCATAGGTATCGATCAAAAGGACGGAATTGTTCGGGTAGCTTTCAGCAAAGGCTCTGAATGCTTCAAGTTCGGAGTCAAAGGCGGTTACAAAGGAGTGGGCCATGGTCCCGGATATCGGGATCCCGTAAAGTTTGCCGGCCAGCACGTTGCTGGTTCCGGCAAACCCGGCGAGGTAAGAGCTCCTGGCCACCTTCAGGGAAGCTTCTCCGCCATGGGTGCGGCGGGCGGAAAAATCAATCAGGCCGAGACCTTCAGCCGCATGAAGACAACGGGCGGCCTTGGTGGCAATCAGGGTTTGAAACCCGATGGTGTTCAAGAGAAGGGTCTCCAGCAGCTGGGCCTGAATCAGCGGGGCGGAGATCTCTATGGCAGGCTCATTTTTGAAAAAAACCGTCCCTTCAGGCATGGCCCGGACAGTGCCGGTGAAACGAAAGTGCTTTAAGTAATCGAGAAAGGCGTCGGAGAACTGGCCGGTCTTTTTAAGATAGGCCAGATCATCGGATGAGAATATGAAATGGTTAAGCTCATCCAGCGCATCGGCAAGGCCGGCGGCGATAAAAAAATTCCGGCTTGCCGGATAATCCCGGATAAAAAGAGAAAACGCGGCCTCCTCGGTAATGTGATGATCAAAATATCCGGCCGCCATGGTCAATTCATAGAGATCCACAAAAAGAGCGCCGGATCGCGGCAATAGGGTCATGTCAGGTAGCTCCACAGTCTTATAGCAGTTAATGAATGATGGCTTCGTAAAAAGTCCAATATCTGCGTTGC
>JAGYOT010000615.1 GCA_018399455.1 Desulfobacterales bacterium | reverse complement strand
AGAATCGTTCCCGTGGCATAAATGACGGCAACAGGGGATGTTTTTGCAGCAGGGCCCCAGGTGTACGGCCAGCCGCGGGAGGGACTATATTGCCACATGCTGCGCCATTCGATGGATTTGACATCTTCATAATCAGCGATGGTTTCTTTGATTTCATCCGGATAGATAAGATCATGAAGAATACCGGCCTCCTGTGCTTCCTCAATAAGATAAGGACCGTTCCGGAGAAGTGATTCCACGTCATCTTTCGAACGGCCAGTCCCAGCACTGATTCCCCGGATTAATTCACTTGAAAGTTGATCGATGTATTCCTTCAAAGCTTTTTTTCCAGGCTCGGACATGCCGGTCAGCAGGAGAGGTTCCGCACCTGTTTTGTAGTCGCCAATGCGTTGGATTTCCACCTCAAGACCCAGGGTATCCAGGAGCTCACGTAGAAAAAGACCGGAAGAGGATAATCCTGCCAGCTGGTATTCTCCCAGAGGATATCCCATGCGTTTCAGGGCCGGGGCGGTCAGGTATAAGGTGGCGGTGTTTCCTCCGGTACTGTAGGTGTAAATGCGTTTACCGGCCATAGACAATGATTCAAGGCACTGTTGCAGTTCCGTCAGTTCGGAGATACCCATGGTAAATGAGCGGACATTGATGTACAGGATGTCAACAGAGGTGTCATGCTTAAAGTTTTCCAGAGCGGTTAAGAGGTCGTTCATGGGCGTAACATTGATCATACCGGGGACAATTTCCCTTTCATACCGTCCGGAAAGGCGAAGTGAGACTGCTGGTGTACCTCGGGAGGCTTTTCTGAGTTTTCGGCTGTGGAGCCCCACAAAACCACCGGTTTCCGCCTTATCTTTCCAAATACCGGCGGAGTGGTGGGAAAAATTGTCCGCTGTGATTTGGAGCGGCGGAAATTATCGGGTGAGTTTCTTGAGCGCCTACACCGGGTCGTTACCCCCGCAGACATCGACATAAGCGAAGCCCCCGCCGTGGATGCTGAAACCCTGCGGCGGGAGCAATTGGAGGCGCTGGGTTATTTCTGAGACAGCGCCTTGAGCGCCAGCGCGTCTCTCTCAGTAATCACCTGGAGGCCATGCTCCTTGCGGTATACCGAGGTCTTGCTGATCCCCAGCACCTTGCCGAGGGCCCGCTGCGTAAGGCCCAAGGCGAGGCGCCTGGTGCGGAATTTAGCGGGGGTCATCTTATTCAACCATTACGGCCAGGTAATAGCCATAGCTATCGGTTGGATCAGCGAGCGTGAATCCGCCCGGCGTCTCGTGAAATCCCCAATCCTCTACTTGCTTCGCGTCAGCAACCTGCACAATCGCCTCACTGGGCGAATCTGCTTCCACGATTTCCGGCGGATACTTCGTAGCGCCGTGTCTCATTTCGTCTGGTCTGTAAGTCACTTCGTATTTCATGTCTTGATCCTCCTTTGAACTATCCGGTAATTCCGGGTTGTTGAATGTGATTATTAGCCCATGCGCGGGCGGACCCGCGCTATGCCTTACTTCTTTTCTATCGTTGCCACCACCGCACGGGCGC
>JAGYOT010000614.1 GCA_018399455.1 Desulfobacterales bacterium | reverse complement strand
TGGGTCAGGTCATAGAGCAGGAATCCTTTGCCGCAGCCGATATCGAGAAGGCGCTTTCCGCCCAGGGGCTGGATCATGGAAAGCATCAGACGCTTTTCCAGCTCCAGGGCAATAGCAAGTTGACTGCCCGGATTCTGCAGCCAATAATCATAAGCAAGCGCATCTTTATAGTCAAACACATATCCCATATCAGGGTTTTGTAATTTAAAAAATTGACTTTTTCAAGCCTAAAGCCAAAGCCTTTTGCGAATAAGGCCATCTGACGGCTTCCTGAAAGCAGATAAATGTCGGCAATACAGGTTTAACAAAATTGGAGACGGCTGGAGACCTCGATCCGATTGAGCTTCGGCCGGGACGCCTTCTCAGACAACAGGCAGCGGAACCGCCATGCCGGCTTCCTCTGTAACGGTGTCATAAGAAAAGATTTTGCTTTTTGCGCTTGTTTCTCTCCGAGTGACTTGTTAGATTTTGGTTATGACTGATCTGCCCACAGGCGCCACCGGAAATTTTCTATCGCGGGGGATTCAGAAATAACGCAGGATTGGGGTATTCATGAAACACGGACTAAAGTCCTTGAAATACGACAAGTATCACGGGCTGGGCAATGACTATATCGTCATCGACCCCCTCGAATGCAGCGGCAGTTTGTCCCCTGAATTCATCCGGCTGATCTGCCACAGAAACTACGGGCTGGGTTCGGATGGCATTCTTCTGGGGCCGTTTGACGATGACGGAGCGGATGCCCGGGTCGAAATATTCAACCCGGACGGCAGTGAAGCTGAAAAAAGTGGCAACGGGCTGAGGATTTTTGCCCGTTGCCTCTGGGATCATGGTTTTGCCAATAAAACCGATATACGCATCCAGACAAAAGGCGGTCTGGTACACTGCAGGCTTGATGAACAAACCGGACGAATTCGTGTTGACATGGGGACGGTTTCTTTTCAAAGCGCAGAGATTCCGGTTGCCGGCAGGCCTCGGGAAGTGATTGACGAGGCCATTCGGCTTAACGGCGACCGGCTTAAAATCTCGGCTGCAGGCATCGGCAACCCCCACTGTATTGTATTGCAAGAGGAGATCTCAGCAGAAGAAACCCGGCGGATCGGGCCTCAGTTGGAGACCCATCCCATGTTTCCCGCCCGGACCAATGTGCAATTCGTCAAAATCCTGAACAGGACCCGCATTCAAATTGAAATATGGGAACGAGGGGCCGGCTATACGCTGGCATCAGGCAGCAGCAGCGCAGCTGCGGCCGCCGTGGCTCACCGGATGGGATTCTGTGATCCGGAGCTCACAGTGCATATGCCAGGCGGAGAGCTTGCCGTTCATATTGATCCGGAAAACCGGGTAACCCTTGAGGGCCCGGTTATCCGGGTATCGGAAGGCTGCCTTCATCCTGAACTTTTTAAGCAGCCGTTGCCTGACGAAAACAGCCGTTGACACAACAATTTCATGACGTTTGGTTATATTCCCGTTCAGGCACGATTTGATTTACTCGCAAAAAGTCAATTTTTGGATGGCAAAGAAAAAAGTTCAAGATCAAG
>JAGYOT010000613.1 GCA_018399455.1 Desulfobacterales bacterium | reverse complement strand
GGCTGCAAAACGAGGTCAACCGGTCTTGCCGGATTCAGTTTTGAATAAATCCGAAAAGCGTATAAGGAGAATAAACCGATGACCGAATCAACCGTCAAAAAACTGCCGCTTCTCGACCGATTCCTGACCTTATGGATATTTCTGGCCATGGCCGCCGGCGTGTCGGCCGGCTACTTTTATCCGGGGGTCACGGACCTGCTTGATCATGTGACCGTGGGCACAACGAACATCCCCATCGCCATCGGTCTGATCCTGATGATGTATCCGCCCCTGGCCAAGGTGCGCTATGAAAAGCTGGGCGAAGTCTTCCGGGATTACAAGATCCTGGGCCTGTCCCTGGTGCAAAACTGGGTGATCGGCCCCATCCTCATGTTCCTGCTGGCTATCGCGTTTTTATCCGGTCACCACGAATATATGGTGGGCCTGATCATGATCGGCCTGGCCCGGTGCATTGCCATGGTGCTGGTCTGGAACGACCTGGCCAAAGGCGACGCCGAGTACTGCGCCGGGCTGGTGGCGTTTAACTCGGTGTTCCAGGTGCTGTTTTTTTCCGTGTATGCCTGGTTTTTTATCACCATTTTGCCGGGGTGGTTCGGGCTGAAAGGGGCAACAGTGGATGTGACCATCGGCCAGATCGCCGAAAGCGTGTTCATCTACCTGGGCATTCCGTTTATTGCCGGGATTATCACCCGCATCATCGGATTAAAGACCAAGGGAGAGACCTGGTATCATGAAAAATTCATCCCCAAAATCAGCCCCATCACCCTGATCGCACTTTTATTTACCATCGTGGTCATGTTTTCGCTCAAAGGCGAATACATTGTCAAACTCCCCTTTGACGTGGTTCGCATCGCCATTCCCCTGTGCGTCTACTTTGTGGCCATGTTCCTGATCACCTTCTACATGTCCATGAAATTCAAGGCCACCTATGAGCAGACCACCACGCTGTCATTTACCGCGGCCTCGAACAACTTCGAGCTGGCCATTGCTGTTGCGATTTCAGTCTTCGGCATCAACTCCGGGGAGGCCTTTGCCGCGGTCATCGGCCCTCTGGTGGAAGTGCCGGTGCTGATTTCGCTGGTCAATGTAGCCCTTTGGTTGAAGCGCAGGTATTTTCCATATGCCGTGGAAACGCCCACGGGCGTCTGCCATGTGACGTGCCGGGATTAAACAAATCAATCTTCGAAAGGACCGGCAATATGATCCCAAAGATCAATCATATCCTCTATACGACGGACCTTTCCGGCGGCGTGCGCAATGCGCTCGGCTATACCGTGGCCCTAGCCGACGCCTTTGAAGCATCTTTTCACCGTTCAGGACCAAGCCGGGCTGAAAATCGCCTTTGACGTGCCGCAGAAGAACCTGCCCGACGTACACAAGGGACTTACAGCTTTGTCATTGTATTTAACCCAATGTCGATTCCTTCAGAAGGACCACTACTTACCCGCTGTTTTTTAGGTAAAACGTCGCGCGCCAGAAGCGCTAAAATCTTTCGCCAGGGCCGTTTTGGCTCCAGCTGCAAGGCCCTTTATCTATATAACGCA
>JAGYOT010000612.1 GCA_018399455.1 Desulfobacterales bacterium | reverse complement strand
CCTGCCCGGGCCTCGGCCGCAGCAGCCAGTGCCTGGATGCTGGCGTCCAGGGCCTTTCTCAGCTGGTTTAGCGTCCTCCTCAACTCTTCCTCACGGCTCCGTAGGTCTCGCGTCCTTTCGGCCACACGGGTTTCCAAATTCTCGTTGGCCCTCTTGAGCTGCTGCGCCATCTGACTCCGCTCCTCCCTGAGGACCCACTGGCTCGTCAGGGACCTGGCAAACTGCTGGATTTCCCTGGCAGTGAAGGGCTTACGAAGATAAAAGATATCGTCCCTTCCCGTGAAATCAACCACCTGGTCCGGTGAGACTTCGCTGTAGGCGGTCACGATAATGATGTAGATGGCGGGGTTTGCTTCCCATATCCGCCGGGAGGTCTCGGCGCCGTCCATGCCGGGCATCTTCATATCCACAAAAGCCACGGCAAACGGCCGCCCCTCCTCAATGGATTTCTTGACCGCGGCCACACCCTCTTCTCCGTTTTCGACAACGGTCAAGTCATAGGACTTTTGCACCAGGAGCCTATGGTCCGAGGGATCGCCGCCAAAAAGGAGAGCACCCTCTCTTAAAACCTCCCACTTTTCAGTCGATTCCAGTATGGCTCGGTAGCTTTCTCGGATGCCGGGATCATCGTCGACGATCAAAATTCGATTGTTTTCTTCCATGATTCTCTCTTTCGGTTCAGAAGGGACTCAACAATACTCCCTGAAAAAGCAAAGAAGGTCTCGTAAGAACCTAAGAAAAGGGTCCCGACACACCTTAGAGATCTTTCCGTCTCAGGAGTAAACCATTCGAAAAGGGCCATGAATCCCGCCTCGGGCAGCAGGATCCGCATCCGTGAAATCACATCCAGTCTCCCATCGATATCGTCAGTCACGACCACTAAGGCGGGTTTATTCAAGAGCGAACTGGGCGCCACTTCCAGAAGATCACGCGATATCTCCACGCGAGAGAAGTATCTCCTCAAAACGGCACGGAGTTTCTTGATTTTCGGCTTATCCCGGTCCCCAAGGATCAAGGACCATTCCCGTACCCGGGTCTCAAAGGAGTTTCTCCCTTTCCGCACCCTCTCCGGTTCCCCGATCATCGTCATGCCTGTCGGTTTTTCTGCCATGTAGGCCCCCGTTTCGCGAAGTTCCCGGATATATAGCAAAATGAGCGCCACAGGTCAGGGGGACCTTGAACATGGGCAAGGGAAGGGGTCAGAAAGAATCCAACCTTGGGAAATTAAAAGATTTCAAAGCAGGAACCATTGCAGTATGGAACAGGAGGCATGATAACCCGATTGACGATGTCTTCCAAAATGAGAGAACGCCAGCAATCGGTATCTCATTTTGCATGACATGTCAGAATCACGGCCGAATCCCGTAGACCTTCATTTTTCGGTAAACAGTGGCTTCACTGATCCCCAGTATGCGAGCCGCCTCCCTTCGGTTGCCATGACTCAACCTGAGGGCGTTCCGGAATGCCGCTTCTTCGTAGTCGGCCAAAGTGTTGCCTGAAGACGGGTCGGAGCCGGGAGGCGCCATGGTCGTGCCGAACTCATTGG
>JAGYOT010000611.1 GCA_018399455.1 Desulfobacterales bacterium | reverse complement strand
TGGCTTCTCAGGATTTTCAATAAAAGAGGAGGAAAAGTAATGGCAGAGGAAATCAGAGCCCCGCTTGCGGGTAAAGTTGTGAGCATCACGATTGAGGCGGGGGATACTGTTGAAGAGGACGATGAGGTCATGATCCTTGAAGCCCTTAAAATGGAGACGTCGGTTTATGCCTCAGCCGACGGCACCGTAAAGGAAATCAAGGTCAAACCCGGCGATTCGGTCGAAGAAGACGATTTGCTGGTGGTTCTTGGATAGCGGGGGTTTTTATGCATCAATATTTCAAACAGATGGAACCTCTTGGAAAACCGCTTAAGGATAAAGTCAAAACGCGGACCCGGGATAATGAGCATGAACTTAAGCAGGAGGAGCAGGCCGTCCGGGAGGCCAGGGAGGCGGTCAAGACGTTTGGCCTGCCTGCGGAGAAGATCAATTCCCGGGGGCAGCTGACCGTTTGGCAGCGTCTGGAGAGACTGGTGGATGCCGGCACCTGGCGGCCGCTTCACATGCTTTACAACCCGGCAGGAAACGATGACTGCACCACCAATGTAGTGGACGGTATTGCCCGGATAAACGGCCGCTGGGCGGTTGTGATCGGTTTTGACAACAAGTACCTGGCCGGTGCCTGGGTGCCGGGGCAGCCGGAGAACATCCTGCGCGTAACGGATCTCGCCAAGCGCCTGAATGTGCCGCTTGTCTGGATCGTCAACTGCAGCGGCGTGAAGCTGCCGGAGCAGGAGAAGTTCTATGCGGGCCGCCGCTGTTCCGGAACAACCTTTTTCAGGCATGCGGAGCTTGAGCAGATGGGGATTCCCGTTCTTGCGGGCATCTATGGAACCAACCCGGCCGGCGGTGGATACCAGGGCATAAGCCCTGCCGTTTTGTTCGCCCACAAAAACTGCAATATTGCAGTGGGCGGCGCCGGGATCGTAAGCGGGATGAGCCCGAAGGGCTATTTTGATGCGGAGTCCGCCAGGGAGCTTGTGGAAGCCGCTCGGAAAAACTCGGCCAAGCCGCCGGGCACGGTGGAAATTCATTATGATGAAACCGGTTTTTTCCGCTATGTTTTTGAGACGGAGGAGGCCGTGCTGGATGCCATGCGCGGCTACATGGCAAAGCTTCCCGCCTATGATCCGGATGTTTTCCGGGTGGATGATCCCAAAGCGCCCGTTTACCCGGCAGAGGACCTGTATCATCTGCTGCCGTTAAACCCAAAAAGGACCTATGTTCTGGAGGAGATTATCGCCAGGCTGGTGGACGGAAGCGAGCATCTGGAGTTTCGTCCCGGCTATGGCCCTGAGATGTATACCGGCCTGGTAAAAATCAACGGGCTTCTTTTCGGGATGATCGGCAACCGGCAGGGGCTTTTGCCGAAAGGCTATCCGGAATATGCGGATTATCCGGGCATCGGGGGCAAGCTCTACCGGGAAGGCCTCATCAAGATGAATGAACTGGTCATGTTCTGCGGCAGGGACAAGCTGCCGTTGATCTGGTTTCAGGACACGAGCGGCATCGATGTGGGCGATATCGCCGAACAGGCCGAGCTTCTGGGT
>JAGYOT010000610.1 GCA_018399455.1 Desulfobacterales bacterium | reverse complement strand
TCATTTCCTCACTGTGTTCGGCGCTTCCCATCCTTTGCATTTTAAACGGCATCCCCGGCTTCACCGACCGGCTCAATTCGGTAATCCCGCTTTAGATCCGATATCAATGCCGCCACATCCGACTCGCAGCCGGGCGCCACATGAAGGGCAATGGAGGCGGCGCAGGGGTCAATGGTTTCAAACATCGCAATGCCGTCGTAGGCCTCAAAAATAAACCGGATAAAATACACCGCCTTTTTGTCCACCCGGTAGAGCTGCAGACGGGTGGCCGTGGGTGGATTATTTGTTTTCATATTTTTATATTTTAGCATTGATTTGGCCTGGGAAGCAATAAAAATAAGGGGTTCCGCAGCCGGCTGAAAAACCATTGTTTCTGCCCGTTTCATCAGATATAAAAACGGACTATGAAAAAGCGATTGAACTGGCTCAAGCCTGAGGAAAAACTGGTCCGCCGTATCCAGCGCAAAGCCGGCTGCCTTCCGATCACGGCAACTGTCCTGGCCAACCGGGGGATTAAAACGGAGCCGGATATCGACTGTTTCATGTCTCCTTCCCTGCAGTTGATCCAACGGGGGTTTTCCATGGCTGACATGGATCGCGCGGTGTTGCGAATTGCTGATGCGATTTCACGGAGGCAAAAAATACTTGTGTTCGGCGACTATGACGTGGACGGCATCACTGCCACGACCCTGCTGCACGAATTTTTGACCAATGCCGGGGCGGATGCCTCCTATTATATTCCACACCGGCTTAAGGAAGGCTATGGGCTTAAAGCCTTTCATATCCAAGAGGTGGCGCGAAGGCTCGGCATTGAGCTTATTATTACCGTGGATTGCGGCTCCGGCAGCAAAGAAGCGGTTATGGAAGCCAATCAATACGGCATTGATGTTGTGATTACCGACCATCATGCCATCTCTGACCCGCCTCCACCGGCTCTTGCCGTGGTAAACCCGCAGCGCTGTGACTGCACGGCGGGCACCGAATGCCTGGCCGGCGTGGGCGTGGCTTTTTTGCTTCTGGTCTGTCTGCGAAAACATCTGCGGGCAATCGATTTCTGGAAGAACAAAACCGAACCCAACCTGAAATCCGGCTGCGACCTGGTGGCCCTGGGAACAATCGCCGATATTGTCCCTCTTGTTCAGGAAAACCGGGTGCTCACGCAGACCGGCCTGAACGTAATAAATACAGCCCCGCGGCCCGGCATTCAGGCTTTAATCGATATATGCGCGATCAAAAAACCTTTTTTATCCGCCGAAGACATCGCCTTTCGGCTGGCGCCCCGCATCAATGCGGCAGGCCGCATGGACCACGCCCACCCGGCGGTTGAGCTGCTTGAGACAAAGGATCAGGACAGGGCAAAAACCATTGCCCAATCCATCAATCAGCTAAACGCCAACCGGCAAACTGAAGAAAACCGGGTTTACCGCCGCATCTGCATGAATCTGGAGGATCGGCCGGAGCTGCTTGAGCGCCGCTCCCTGGTAATCGCCGGCAATAACTGGCACGAGGGGATCCTGGGGATCGTGGCCTCCCGCCTGGCCGAACAATACTGGCGGC
>JAGYOT010000061.1 GCA_018399455.1 Desulfobacterales bacterium | reverse complement strand
AATCCATGATTGTGATGGGCATATCGCGCCGCGGCATTGACTTTGATGCGCCTGACGGCAAAATTGCCCATGTCATCTTTCTAATTCTCACACCCATTGATGCCCCTGAAGAGCAGCTTGCCATCGCAGCTGAACTAAGCCGGATTTTCCGGGATACTTCCATGCTTGAGAGCATTCTCCAGACCCGTTCCTATACAGATTTCATCGCCTTGTTGCACGCCCCGGCCCCGATGGGACCCGGCAATGCCGCAAAATATCCAGAGTCGGCTTGAAAAGGTGTAGGAACTTGCTTTTGAGGCCAAAATGTATACCAGGAATCGTGCTTTTATGTAGAATTTTGATTGCCACTCGATCCTGTAGGCGGTCAAACGGATTTCAGCGATGGGAACTGAAAATTTTGCAACCCCCCAATCCAAACTGGGCGGTATCCGCGGGAGTACAACTTATGCATACTGCGCTAGACCTCAGAGCTTCGTTCGCTTGAAGATAAATTCCGGCATATGAATGATAATCAACATGATCCACCGCCATATGGGTCTGATATAAACCAAATGCTTTTCCTTTTGAACCGCCCTGTAAATCCTCTCCCCCGCTTCCTGGGGCCCGGCTGTCAATTTGTCGGGCAGATCCAGGCCGGTGGTCATTTTGGTGGCCACAAAACCCGGTTTCACTGTCAGGACGTTTACCCCGGATCCATGCAGGCGGTGTCTGAGACCAGCCAGATAGGTTGACAATCCGGCCTTGGCGCTGCCGTAGATATAGTTGCTCTGTCGCCCCCGGTCCCCCGCCACTGAGGAGGTGCCCACAATAAAACCGCGTTTCCTGCGTTCAAAATCGGCCGCAATCACCTCAAGGATGCTCGCCGCTCCCGTGTAGTTGGTGTCGATGATCTTTCTTATCCAGGAAACATCTTTTTGATCCCGCGCCTGCTCGCCCAGGGCGCCAAAGGCAAGGAGAATCCCGATCGGCTTGGGCTCAAGTTCGGCGTAAAAAGCGGCATGGGAATCAAACTCCAGAGCATCGAAAGGCAGGGTCTGCGTCTGCACCCCGTATTTCAACTGCAAATGCCGGGCCTCTATGTCCAGCTCTTCGGTATTTCTGGAGGCCTGCTGAATATTGTATCCAGCCCGGGCAAAACGCCTGGCCGCTGCCCTGGCCATATCGCTGCCGGCCCCGAGAACCAGTATCCATTCCTGCGTCATAAGCCTAACCTTTGGGATTGAAGGGAGTTGAATGCGCCGGCAAGGCCAAGGGAGGTTCGCAGGGAGCGGAAGGCTTCCGCCTGCGGGTAGCCCCCTTCAAAGGTATCTCTGCTCATTCGGGCATCCTTGGCCAGGTACAGGCGTCCCTTGTGTTTAAGGACAATTTCGTCAAGCTGTTCCAGCAGGGCGAACAGGCCCGGCTCTATCTTGAAATCCAGAGCCAGGCTGTAGCCTTCCATGGGAAAGGACAGGTAGTTGTCATTGGCCGGCCCGTAGAGTTTGAGCACAGCCAGAAAACTGCCCTTGCCGGTCTTCATGATTTTTCTGAGCACCTGTTCCAATCCGGTATAACTGTGTTTTTTGGGAAGAATGAACTGATACTGGACAAAGCCGCTGCCTCCGTAAATGCGATTCCAGTTGCTGATGGCGTCCAGCGGATAGAAGAATGCGTCGATATCCACAAAATTCAGACTGATCCCGGAGCGGGCCCTGGCATAATAAACGCTGTTGAAGGCGCGTACACTGTAGCTTTTCAGGAGAAAGCCGGGGAAATTGCAGGGGATCGTTTTTGTCCGGCGCGGGGCGTAGTCCAGTTCCCCTATGGGAGCGAAGCGGCCCAGCATGAGAAGCGAGCGTCCAAGGGCGGCACCGCGGGCCAGGCAATCAATCCACGCCACTGAATACGGCCAGTCCGCGTACTTTTCAAAGGCCTCGAAGGTTTCCTTCAGGTTACGCGTTTTGATGGTGGCCTGCTCAATTATCGCTGACGGCACCGGCTGGAGATAAAATTCAACCTGGAGAATGACCCCTGTCAGTCCCATGCCCCCGCAGGTGGCATGGAACAGTTCCGGGTTCTCTTTCCTGGAGCAGCGTCGAATCCGGCCGTCGGCCAGCATGAGCAGCAGACTTTCCACTGTGTCTCCAAAGCAGCCGGCCTGATGGTGGTTCTTTCCGTGCACATCCGCTGCCACAGCCCCGCCCACGGTAATCAGTCTGGTCCCCGGGGTGACCTTCAAAAACCAGCCCGATGGCAGGAAGGTTTCAATGATCTCGGACAGGAGCACCCCGGCCTCGCAGGTCAGCAGCCCCGAATCCGGGTCAAAAGCCAGCAGACGGTCCCTGGAGCGCATGGGGACAAACCTTGAGGACAGGGCACTGTCTCCATAGCTTCGGCCGTTGCCGTAAGGAATAAGCGGTTTTGTCTCAGCCAGTCGGGCAGCCAAGGAGCGATGATCCTGAAAGGTGACCGGGCTGGCCTCTATGATGGGGTAGCGGCCCCATCCTGTAAGCTGCATGTTGACATCCTGAAAACAAAGCGTCTATCCAAAAAATATTTGGATGTATATCCAACAGTCAAACCCAGGGCTCCGCCGGCATATTGAACGCCCGGGAAGTCAAGGAAATAATAGAAAAGGGTTTCCGTCCCCCAGAAGACAATTGTTGTCACTCCCCCCATCAGACTGTAGAGGGCAAACCGGACAGCCTCATCCTTTCGGCTGGGGGGGTGATAATAAAATATCCAGCGCTTATCTATGCTATATTTTGTGCCCAGCCCGGTCAGCGTTCCTGCTGCAAGGGCTGCGTACAGCACCCAGGACCCCTGGAAAATCACAAAAAAAGGCCATTGGGTCAACAGGTTCACGCCGATGGAGACGAGTGCGAATAAAGCGTAACGGACAGATTTGTTCATTTTAGATAAAGAATCCAGACAAAGATTCCTGTCCATCCGGCCAGGACCAATTGGAGAAACGTGTCTTTCAGAAGCACCCTTGTTGGATTCCCCCCTTTTTGTTCCACTAAGGCAATCTGCATATAGCGCAGTATCCCCAGAATTACAAATACGGCAGTGAGATAGACATTGGAATTGGAAAGCCTGCTCGTCACTTCCGGGGAGATGGACCAGAGAATGTAGGCCAGGATTACGATGGATGCGGTCATAACCATGGACGCATCCAGGAACTGAAGGCTGTAGCCGTCAACAACCTTCCGTGTCTGCTGGTTTGTCTGAAGTAAAATGATGACATCCTCCCTCCGCTTGGCAAAGGCAAGAAACAGGGCCAGAAGAAAAGTCATGACGATGATCCAGTGAGACAGGGCTACGCCGGTGACCTCGGCCCCGGCAAAGAGACGAAGCACAAAGCCAAGGGCAATAAGGGCGACATCAATGATGGGATGGTGTTTCAGCTTCACGGAATAGGCAATATTAAGGAGTACATAAGCGGCTATAAAAGGCAGAACAGCCGGAATGAAACAAAAGGCGGCGCCGCCGGCGCCCAACAGGAAAAACAGCATAAATAAAAGCCCCTGACCTGATCCGACCCGGCCTGAGGCAATGGGGCGCAGGCATTTATCCGGATGTTTTCTGTCATCATGGCGGTCTTTCCAGTCATTGAAAATATATATGGCGCTTGCGGCCAGCGAGAAAACCAAAAAGGCCTCACCGGCATTCCGGAACGTTTCCGGGTCATGGAGTTTAAAGGCAAAAAATGCGGGCAGAAAGACAAAAAAATTCTTGAAGTACTGCTGCGGCCTGGCCAGCCACACAACGTCTTTCAGGCTAACGGATTTTATATTTTGCAGATGAAATGGCATATGAAAACAAAGCTCTATGCAAAAATCCAGCCAAAGGGGGCGTCTTCTAAGTAGCTTCGAGAAGTCAAAATTGGAACAATTCAAATCCAAATCGGGATCGGGATCGAGAGCATACGAATCTTTGCATTATCATCTGGACATCACCGGTCATTGCGAAAGGCGGATGGCATGGATTTGGTGATATCTCAAGGCGAAGCGAAGCAAAAGCGGCCTGGACTGTTTGAGCCGAAAGCGGGTTTCCAGGCCGCTGCAGAGCGAGCCTTAGAGATATCCCGAATCCATGCGCACGCCGGGAACAATGCCTGAAAATTAAAGTCCTTTCAGTATACGAGGTGTGTCTTTATGGCACATGTGTCGCAAAGGCACATGCGAACATCCCCGCTTTTGCCGAATAAAATGCGGTTTTGTTTTGGCACGACAGATGCATGAATTAAAAAGTTATACCCTGGAATCCGAGCCCGGAAACTGTTTATAGGACTGTTTATAAGCCGGATGTGGCCGATGTTGGGAAAGGAAAGGCATATGAGGGCAATAAATCATGACGGACAGGCAGGCAGACCCTGGTGGATGTCCCTGAAACACGCAGCCTTGTCTGAAAACACGCAGCTGATCACGGCCCTGGCCCTTTTCCTGGGATTTTTGGCCCTGCGGCTGCCAATTCGGGCCGAGTTCCTTGTCAATTGGGATGCCGTCAACTACGCCTTGGGGACCAACCTGTTCAGCCTGGAACATCATCAACCGCATCCCCCCGGATATATAGGCTATATCGCTCTTGGCTGGTTATTCAACCATCTTACAGGCGATGCCAATATCAGCTTTACCCTGCTCAGTGTCATAAGCGGGGCTGCTGCTCCGACAGTTTTGTTCCTGATGGCCTCATATTTTATGTCCTGGCGTTATGCACTGGTGACGGCGGTTACTTTCGGCCTCTCGCCTTTGGTTTGGTACTACAGCGAAGTCGCCCTGGGCTATTCTTTGGCCATGGCCATGGCCCTTTTTTTTCTCTGGACCGGCTATAAGGCCAGGGCAAAAAATTCGCCTCGTTTTCTCTATGCGGCCACCGTTTTTTTAATCCTCCTTGGTTCGATACGCCAAAGCGGCGCTCTTTTTCTTATTCCTTTATGGCTGTACCTGGCCTGGTCTTTTCCCTGGCGGTATCGCTTCCGTGCCGGCTCTCTTCTGTTTTTCGGGAATCTGGCCTGGCTGCTTCCGTTAATATTTCTGGCCGGAGACCCCCTGGCTTATATTCGGGCTTCAGCAGGGCTGGCAGGGCTGGCTGTGGCGCCCACCTCCCTTTTTTCCCTTAATGTTTTCGGCCTTGCCTGCAATCTTGCCTTTGTGGCTGCCGGTATTCTGGTGGGAGTGAATGCCGGTTTGCTTATTATCGGACTGGGGCATTGGTCCAGGACCAGACCGCTGGCGCATCTGAGGCCGGGGGACAAAACTTTCTTCCTGCTGTGGCTTGGCCCCTCACTGGCCACTTACGTACTCGTCCATACCGGACAACTGGGGTATATACTGCTCCTTCTCCCCATCGGATATCTTTGGGCCGGTATGGCTCTCAGTGCCATGGCCCGGCAGCTTCGGGTAAGACACCTGCTTGACCGGGAAAAACAGCCGAAGATTGGTGCATTCCATAAATACGGAATCGCCGGCCTCATTACGGTATTTTGCCTGGCCAATGTGACCGGTGCCCTTTATGCACCAAAGATGGCCTCTGCCTTGGCCAACCCGGAAAAAACAGAGGCCATTGAGGAAATGGCTGAGAAGCTGCTTACCGCCATGCCGATGGTTGATGTTTCGCTGAGTAAACACAGGGAAAGGATCCGCCAATGGACGCGCCAGTTCAATGTTGAAAAAAATGACGCGCACTGGAATCAATTAATTGATGTGATAGAAGCGTTTCCACCCGGCAAGACGGCTGTTCTTGCCATATCGCATACTTGGGGCAGTTTTCGTCATCTGACCTACTACCTTCCGGAATACCGAATTTATGGCCTGGGCGAGGATCTCAAGGATGAGGTGTTCGGGCATTTGTTTGTTGCCCGCGACGGCACAAGCGATTACAGCATTGATGGCATGGAAAAGGCCAAAAGCGTTTTGGATCTGCCCGAGGATATCCGCTACCTGCTGATTCCGGACAAGGAAATCTACAAACACTTGAGCGAAGGGGTTAACCGTTCATTTACTGCTCTGAAAAACGGGACCCGGGTATGCGTTGTGACGGTAAGGCCCAACGCCCTGCTGCGCTTTGAGCAAAAGGAGGAGGAAAAGCCCCGCATTGTTGTGGATTCACAACGCTAAATCAGTCAAGGGGGTCAAGGGGTCAAGTCCATTTTTGATTTTTGACCTTTCATGATTGAATCTTCCAATGCTTCAATTGTACGAGCCAAAACTCTATCAGTTTTTAATCGCTTTTTCATGCGCTCAACCACGCTTCTAACGGGTTCTGCCGTTATCAATTTTATACTGTTTCCCGATCTCCTTGAAGGTATCCATCCGGAGCTTTCGGGTAAGATATATGGCAGCATTACGGGCATTGTTGCGTTTTCCTCGCCGCACTTTCATTAACTCTATATCTTTTACACTGAAAAACCTGCACACCTCATCAATAATTCGGTCTCTATCCGGCAGCAGTTCGCGGCTTGAAGGGATTTCTTTATTTATTTTTTTCTGATCCATATTTTTCTTTAATCCAGTCAATAAAAGCCTGTGACCCTAAACACACCGGCCATTTTACGCCGCTGATTTTTCTGCTGACCTCATCTTCCTCATCCACAGCAACCCATCTTCGATAATACCGCAACCAGTCATTTCGGTTCCGGGAAAGCATGGATAATATGTAATTTTTGAAAAGCCAGTCCCACTTCCGGGCAATTGATAAACATCCCTGATGGCTGCTCCACTTATAGTCATCAAGGCGTTTCACCAATCCGGCCTGAAGCGGATTTCGGTGGATATAGCGGACCGCTTGCAGCAGGTAACTGTCGGTATCAATAAGAATCGACTTGTACCGCTACGGGCAGGCAGCATCACTTCCTGTTTTTGCCGGCGCCCTGGCAAGCCAGGAGGACCTGGCCGACAGCAAGGGGAACCAGGCTGATCAAGAGCAGCAGCAGCCATCCCGAGGCACCGGGGTCGCTTGTTTTTAGAACCCCGGAGAGGCCCGGCAGGTATACGGCAGCCAGGAGCAGGCCGATGCATAGAACGATGGAGCCGGCGATGTAAGGATTTTTTGCCACGTCATTGTCAAACATTCGGGTCCCGGGGCTGCGGAGATTGTACACGAACCACAATTTCCCGAAAGCCAGGGTCAAAAACGAAACAGTCACGGCCTGATAATGTTCAAACCCGAGGTAATAAACGGCAACCGACAGGGCGCCCAACACGCAGACGGCCATCAGCACCGCCCATCCACCCACGGCCGACCAGTGGCTGCGGGTCAGGACCGCCTCCCTACGGGGCCGGGGGCTTTTCTGCATCACATCCGGCTCCCCCTGACCCATGCCCAGGGCAAGCGCCGGGAAAACATCCGTCACCACGTTCAGGTAAAGGATTTGAAGCGGCAGAAGCGGAATCGGCAGCGTGGTAACACCGCCAATCACGGCTGCCAGGGCTACGGCAATGACTTCGGCAATGTTGGTGCACAACATGAACATCACCGACTTGCGGATGTTTCCAAATATAATGCGGCCGTAACGAACCGCAGCGACGATCGAGGAAAGGGCGTCATCGAGCAGCACCATGTCGGCCACCTGGCGGGCGGCATCCGTGCCCCGTTTGCCCATGGCAATGCCGATGTCGGCTTTTTTCAGGGCCGGGGCGTCATTGACCCCGTCACCTGTCATGGCTACGACCTGATCTTCCGCCTGCATCAGTTTGATTAAATGTAGTTTCTGCTCCGGATTGACCCGGGCAAAGATACTGGTCTCAAGGGCGCGCTTGTGATCCTCTGCCGACATCTCGTCCGGGTCCTTGAGTTCCCTGCCGTGGATCACCGCCGGTTTTTCTTCATCCACAACTCCCGCCTGGAAGGCAATGGCCCCTGCAGTGGCTGGTTGATCGCCTGTTACCATGACAAGCCGGATTCCGGCAGACTGGCATTCATCGATGGCCGCCCGGACATTCGCGCGGGGTGGGTCCACCAGCCCGATCAATCCCAGAAAACGGAGGCCGGCATACGGCTCCGCCTGTTCAGATTCCACCGTCTTATCGGCCACGGCCAGCACCCGAAGGCCATTTTCCGCCAGGCGTTCACTCCTTTCCATCCACTGCTGCCGCTTAGCCTCGTTAAAGGGCTCATCTCCCATCCCCTCGGGGGAAGTCAGCCGGTCGCATGCCGACAACACCTGGTTCGGGGCGCCCTTAACAGCCGTCTCGATTCCCCGGTCGCTTTTATGAAAGGTGGCCATCATCATGATTTCCGCATCAAACGGGACCTCTCGGACTTCGGGTTTTTTATCAAGCATCGCGCCGCGCTCCATCCCGACTACCTGTCCGGCCCGCAAAAGCGCGGTCTCCGTGGGATCGCCCTGCTCTTCTGCAGTTCCCCCCACTTCCCCGGTGCGTATCGCCGCATTGTTGCACAGGACCCCGACTTCCAGTATACGCTGGAGTAATGGGTGCTCATTCGCTATTTTTCCGTCGGACCCCGCCGTGAACTTGAACCGGCCCCCTTCCTCGTCGGCTTGGAAATCACCGGCCGGCGAACTGACCC
>JAGYOT010000609.1 GCA_018399455.1 Desulfobacterales bacterium | reverse complement strand
ATCAAAAATTAATGGACAATCGATGAAAGCTTGGTTAAAACAGCCGTAAACAAAAAACAGTCAACCAGTCAACCGGAACAAATCAGGAGGCGATAATGAACCCGTTTGTTGATCGAATGGTTCGGGCGGCCAAACTCGAAGTCAAGCTGTACGAAGAAGTGGAATCGGATAAGGGTCTGATGGGGCAGGCCATGGGAGTAGTGGTCCTCTCAAGCCTTGCCGCAGGTCTGGGCGTGATCACGACCACGGGTGTCAGCGGAATTATCCTGGGCACCATTGCCGCGCTGATCAGTTGGTATGTCTGGGCCCTGCTGACTTATCTTATCGGGACCAAACTGCTTCCCGAACCGCAGACCCATGCGGACCAGGGCCAGCTGCTGCGCACCATCGGGTTTTCAAGCGCCCCGGGGCTGATCCGGGTCCTGGGCATTATCCCGTTTCTGCGCGGTATTGTTTTTCTTGCCGCCGGCATCTGGATGCTGGCGGCCATGGTAATTGCCGTTAAACAGGCCCTGGATTACAAAAGCACGCTTCGCGCAGTCGGCGTTTGCGTCATTGGCTGGCTGATTCAAATGCTGCTGATGGTTTTGTTTTTTTCGATTTTCGGTATGCCGGCACACGCACCTGCCTAACAACGCTGTTTCCTTCTTCTTTTTTCCAAACAAAGGGCGGCGGTTCCTGCGGCAATAACCGAACCGCCGCCTTTTTCATGTCTTATCCGGCTGCTGCGCCTCTCCTTAAAGGCTTTCTGTTTCTTACGCCCCTCTTCTTTACTTTATCTGATCAGATATTATTATCTGCCTATGTGCTTTTATCAGTTGGGGGATATCTGTATTCGCAATGGCCGGGGGCAGATCGGGAATCTGTCCCCGGCAGCAGAAAGCGCCGCCCTGCTGGAATAGAGCGTTTTTTTTCGAAGCCATCAGATTTATATAGTGGAGTTTTATAGCTATGCGCACCAGCCCGATCCGTGTGATCAATGCCAGGCAAAACAATCTGAACAATATTACGGTCACTGTACCGGCAGGCGCGGTGACGGCTGTCACCGGCGTTGCCGGCGCCGGCAAATCATCGCTGGCTTATGAGGTCATCTACGCCGAAGGCTACCGTCGGTATGTGGAAACCTTCTCCCCTTATGCCCGGCAGTTCCTGGAGCGCCTGGACCGGCCGGATGCGGACCGGATCGAGGGCGCTCTGCCCGGAATTTCCATCGGCCGGAGCTCGCCTGTTCAAACCTCGCGATCCACTGTGGGGACAATCACATCGGTTGACGACTACCTGCGGGCCCTTTTTTCCCGGGCCGCCACCCTTTACTGTCCGGGATGTGGCCGGCCGGTGCGGCGGGAGACGCCGGCAAGCATTTTTGAATCGCTTCTCTCCCTTGCCGGAGACAAGTCCGTGTTGATCGGATTCTTACGGAATTTCGAGGACGCAAGCGTTGAAGCGGTCCGGGAGACCCTGGTCCAGGCGGGGTTTTCCCGTGTGCTGGAGGACGGTCGGGCTGTGCGGCTCGAATCGGCACGTTTGGCGTATCCGGACCACCAGGGCGCTGTAACCGTCATACTGGACCGGG
>JAGYOT010000608.1 GCA_018399455.1 Desulfobacterales bacterium | reverse complement strand
CCTGCCAAACGGTCCTTAAGATACCGGTTCAATCCGCTCTCAGCGCTTTTATACAACATAATGTATCCCGCGCAAAAGCAAAGAAAATCCACAATGTGTTTGACATTCCGGAGCAAGACCGATCCCGGATTTTTGAATAAATGAAATAGAATAGTATTTATACACCAATCGTTTCAGTTGCCAAAAGCTGGTCAATCGGCAATATCCCGATTGGCATTATGTAGCAATCCACACTTGACACTTTCTCGCATTCAAGTTAAAAGACCGTTTCATATACAATAAACTCATCGGCAATGAAGTCTGCCAAAACCGCTTTTTACGCTATTGCGAAAAGAGATGATGACTTCTACCCCCATTGGCGGGTAGGCGTCATCAAGATGAAATAATAAACAGCCCCCGCCCGGACATCCGGCGGGGGTTTTTATTTTCGGGCGGGATAATGCGATATATTTAAACAGGAGGAAAACATGGCGTTCAGCATTGCGATGATCATCATTTTTGGTCTTTTGGCGGATTATCTGTTCCGAAAGATCAAAATTCCGGGACTGGTGGGAATGCTTCTGGCGGGCATACTTGCAGGCCCTTATGTGTTGGGCTTGATGCGGCCGGAGATGATGGACGTATCCGGGGATTTCAGAAAAATTGCACTAATTGTGATCCTGCTTCGCGCAGGTTTTGAGCTTCACCGGGACACATTAAACCGCGTGGGTTGGGCAGCACTGATCATGAGCGCAGTGCCGGCCCTATTTGAAATAGCCGGCATCATGCTGGTAGCCCCAAGACTATTGCACATCAGCTTACTGGATGCAGCCCTTCTGGGTTCCATCCTGGCTGCGGTCTCTCCGGCGGTGGTGGTACCGCTCATGATCGACTTTATGGACCGAGGGCGGGGGGCGAAAAAAGGCATCCCCACACTGATCCTGGGCGCCTCGTCGGTGGACGACGTGTTCGTGATCGTTATTTTTACAATTCTGATGGGCATGCACGGCGGCGAGGAGGTCAACCTGTGGCTGAAGCTCACCGAAATTCCCATATCCATCAGCCTGGGCATACTGGCGGGAATTATCCCGGGCTACCTGCTTTACCTGTTATTTAAGAAATACGACTGGCGGCCGCCCAAGCGCACCATGATGGTCATGGGCGTGGCCATTTTCCTCACCTGGCTGGAAAAGGCCGCAGAAGGCGTGGTGCCGGTGGCCAGCCTGCTGGGGGTGATGGCCATCGGGTTTATCATATTAGAAAAATCCGAACCCATCGCGCATCTCATTTCCCAGAAATTAAAAAAACTGTGGGTATTTGCCGAGCTTCTGCTGTTTGTGCTGGTGGGAGCCCAGGTCAACATTCACGTGGCCTGGAGGGCTGGGCTTGCTGGCATTGCCGTGATCGCCATCGGCCTCGTTTTCAGAAGCT
Organism: Desulfobacterales bacterium; assembly: GCA_018399455.1. Taxonomy (GTDB): domain Bacteria; phylum Desulfobacterota; class Desulfobacteria; order Desulfobacterales; family Desulfosalsimonadaceae; genus M55B175. The sequence goes on along the minus strand of JAGYOT010000608.1, from coordinate 179 downwards.
TTGGCACTTACCTGTCTTTGATAGGAACCCCGCTGAACTTCAAGGAAAAGCTGTTCTGCATTGTGGCCTACGTACCCAAGGCCACCGTGCAGGCTGCCATCGGTGCGGTCCCTTTGGCCGCGGGGGTGGCCTCTGGCGAGCTCATACTGGCGGTGGCGGTTCTATCCATCCTTGTTACC
>JAGYOT010000607.1 GCA_018399455.1 Desulfobacterales bacterium | reverse complement strand
GTTGCTGTTTCTCCATACTCGAAGTGGTATGTCGTCAAGGCTCCATTCGGGTTGAGCGTGCCCGTTAACGTCGCCCGGTCAAGACCCACGGCTTCAGCAACACCGGTTGTCACTGTGGGTTTTGAAACCGGGGGTAATGAATTTTTCCAGGCATTGTAAAATACGTTCAGCAGCGGCACGAATTCCGCCGTGGCCTTCTGGTGGCCGGCGGTGTTCGGATGGCTGTCGTAGGAAGGATAAAAGGCAAAATCGCCGGATAGCGGGCTCGTATAATGTTCGATTTCTCCACCAGTAAAACGATGGTGATTTTCCTCGTGGGTCAGGACATTGAAGTAATCAAACACGGCCACATTATTGTGGGCATAGGCGGACAGCCAGTCATTCACAAGCCAGTTGTTGAAGGCGCGGGCATTGGCTGCTCGTTCATGAGGCTCCAGGTAGTCCGGAGGATATTCGTTTTCCAGCTGCGGAGGCGCAGTTATGACTACGAATAATTTGTCCTGACGTGTTTTAAAATAATCAAGCAAATGAATATAGACTGCTTTGGCATTCCTGACGCTGAATTCATAGTCATTGGGTGAAGCATATGGGGGATCATCCGGATATCCAAAAAGATCGGAATTAGGGAAGCAGGATTTGAACAGGATGATCTCATTTTCACCGCCGAGATCCGTTGAAAGACGGCTCCATGAACCATAATCCTGAATGTTTTGGCCTGTTTCGTCATACAGGGCACTCAGGATAGTGCTGCTGTTTTCTCCGGTAAACCATTCCGGCCAGTTCGGGATATCGGTTCGGTCTCCAATGCCCAGTGGCCCCCAGCCATAATTGGTCGCACTGACGTAGTAGTTGTTATCCCTGAGTGTGGTGCCCAGACCTCCGTATGGGCCGTCAGGGTTGGAATCGGCGAGCCAGTTGCCGCCCGTGGAATGGTGAATGAAAATGAGCTTGACCGGTGAAGGCGGGGGTGTGGTATCTGCACCGCAACAGGTCGCGGGCGCCATAATGAGCGCCCACACGAGAGCCAGGTTGAAACATGATACCTTGACCAAGAAAGCCATGACCGACTCCTTTCCCGCACAACGAAATTGCGACAAGGACCTCGTGCTGACAGTGCAAGACAAAATTTTTTTCTATGGTAGCAAGAGGAACTGGAGGTTAGAACGTTGTAGCTTTTTACAAAAAAATTATGAAATCAACATTTTTGGTTGTCAAGAATAATTTGGCAAAGGATGGTGCCCCCGGTCAGCCATACTCGATGGTTGACCGGGGCATCTCATCGGTTCCTTTTCTGGACAACAACACGTTACACAGGACTACAGGCTTTTAACGGATTCACAGGGGCTCCCCGGCATCCGCCGATATTTTTTGAAGAATATAGCTGGCTTCCACCATTCCGATGCGGTTGTCGCCGTTCACATCCGCATCCACGTCAACGAAGGTGTTTATTTCAATCCCTGAGCAGATCTGAAGCGCAAGAACGAGATCCGCGAGGTCGACCTTTCCGTCTCCGTTTATATCACCCGGGACGGCATCCGCGACCACGGTCTGAATCTCCGCTCCCGGTGCTTTTTCTTACCGAAAACGGCTCCGGGCCGAAATCGGTAA
>JAGYOT010000606.1 GCA_018399455.1 Desulfobacterales bacterium | reverse complement strand
AATATTGGAAACAGTTTGAGGTGCTGGATCGGCCCGGTTTGATCATTACCACGCATGAGCAGGCGGTCAACTTGCCACCTGTTGATGATTTGATTTTCGACGAAAACCCGGAAACCACGCTGCTCAAATCCGAATCCGTAACTTTTGACGCTTTGAAACAGTTCCGGGTCGGCGGTGGGGAGCTGGTCAAAAACCTTTATTTAAAAATGGACCGGCTAATCGACGATCTGGCCGAAACCGCTGTTAAAGACAAACGCGGCATAGTCATACAGCACATACCCACCGAGGACGATAAAGCCTCATTGTTTGATGCCGCACAGATTACGCAAAAGGAAGCCGATGCGCTGCGCTCTCACCTGGCTGCATACCAAAGGTTTCCTGATGAAACCCTGCAAAAATACCACCGCAGGCTCTATCGCGATAACGTTAACATGCGGGCATTGACCTGGCTGCTTGTTGCGCTTGATGAAGTCCAGGGACGGGCTTGTATTAAAGTTTCCCATAGTGGACGATACGGCATGGAATATACCCTGATGCGCCAGGTGGACCCGGAAGGTCGGATCATTGTACTGGACGGCACGGCGTTCCCGCCAGCTCTTGAAAAATTATTCAGCCGGCAATTCGAACAGGTCGAGGCAACGGTGGATTTGTCGGATGTTAAAACAGTCCATTATAAAAGAGGCCTGGGCATTACAAAGCTGCGTAAACTTGGCCAGCCGGAGATTGAACGGTTGCTCAAGAAATCAGTTGATGAACTGCCGATCACATCCAAAAAATTGCTGATATGCACATGGAAAGATATGGAGCCGATTGTAGCGGCTGCAGCGGCAAATGTTTTTCCGCGTCATTATGTGCAAACCATCCATTTCATGCAATCCAGGGGATTAAATCAATATAAAGACTGTGATGCTGCTATTCTGTTTGGCACATTTACAATAAATCAGGTTGAGTCAGGAAAACGAGCGGAACTCCTGTTCCCCGATGATGAGCAAATAAGAAACAAATACCGGCTTAACCTGTCCGCAGCCGAAAACATCCAATCCATCCACCGGGTCCGGCCTGTAAATGGTGATAAGACGTTGATTGTCTATGGTCGGGAATGGCTGCCGGAAATTCCCGGCCCGGATGTTATCTCCGATTTGCGAAAAGGTGGGGATGAAGCGTTTGAAGAGGCTTACCGGCGAGCTAAAGCATTTTATGGGCAACACGGCTTTTTTTACCGGCATATTGGCTGGCTATTGGGGTTTGGTTATAGAACAGAGCGATCTCAGGTGAAAAGCTTTCACAACAAAGTCTACAAAACGGAGCTATTTAGCCTAATAGGATATAATTTATTAGGCAAAATACCTGAAAAATGCAGACTTTTAATGCTTAACGATCCAAAGTATTACGATAGAATTATCAATAGGTTACGCCAGGAATTTCCCTCTGCACCGGAACTACAGACCACCCAGACAGCCAATGGCCAACCGGCTATTGGCATAGGAACTATCAAAAAGGTAAAGCGATTCTTTTTCCGGTTGGGCACGTTGTCGAATTTCGATTCGGCAAGATGGGTGGAGATTCCGGTTGCACCGGAGCTGCCGGAGCCGGAATTTGTTGGCGATTCAGG
>JAGYOT010000605.1 GCA_018399455.1 Desulfobacterales bacterium | reverse complement strand
CGGCAGCCACGGCCTTGATAATATTTCCGGCGTGAAAACGGTCCAGCAGATCCTTTGTTACGGTGGCGATCAAAAGGGCTTTACCATTGTTTTCCGCGCCCAGCACAACGATCCCGGATTGCAGGCGGTCCTTGAACTTATCGGCCATGTCCCTCAACGCTGCCGGGCTTTCCACTTCCACCCGCTTTGCCAGAAGTTTGACGCCATTGATGGTCTGGATCTCATCCTCTGCCTGGCCGGCGGAAAACGTCGCTATTTTGCTCTTCAGCCGCTCAATTTCCTTTTCCAGCGAACGTTGCTGGGTCAGTAAAGCTTCAACCCGCTGGCAAAGCGTTTCCGGTCGCTCTTTTAAAAGGCTCGCCGTGTCCTGAAGGATTCGAATGCGCTCCTGAACGTGAGCAAGCGCGGCTTTTCCGGTAAAGGCCTCGATGCGGCGCACACCGGAGGCGACACTGGATTCGTTTGCAATTTTAAAAAGCCCGATATCGCCGGTTCTGGATGTGTGGGTACCGCCGCAAAGCTCTTTGCTGAAATCCTCCATTTCGATCACCCGGACCCGATCCCCGTATTTCTCCTCAAAAAGGGCCATGGCCCCGGTTTGAAAGGCCTCTTCCGCGTCCATTTCCTCAATCGAGACCTCGATATTGTCCCGTATGCGATCGTTGACCAGTGTCTCCACTGCCACCAGAGACTCCGCCGGGACCTGGGAAAAATGCGTAAAATCAAAGCGCAGACGATCGGGCCCCACGTAGGAGCCTGACTGGCGGACATGCTCGCCCAGCACCTGCCGAAGCGCGGCATGCAGAAGGTGTGTGGCGGTATGGTTTAAGGCTGTGGCCCGTCGCTGCGCCGCGTCAACCTCCAGGGTGGCAACGGCATCCACCGTAATCCGCCCGGAATTCACCTGGCCCTTATGGATGATAAGACCGGTGGGATCCTTTTCCGTATCCGTGACAGAGACGTCAAAACCGGCGCCATGAATGCGCCCGGCATCTCCCACCTGACCGCCTGAGGCGGCATAGAAAGGGGTAACCTCGGCAACGATCTCGACCTCATCGCCTGCCCCGGCAGACTGTACGGGCTCTCCGGCCTTGACCAGAAAAAGCACCCGGGAATCGCAGGCCAGCTGCCTGTAGCCGACAAACCGGGGAAATTTCTCAAGGCTTGCCGTAAAATTCTTATAGGCATCACTAATGCTTGAAAAGGATGCCACCGAGCGGGATTGCTCGCGGCGTTCTGCCATGGCGGACTTGAAGCCGTCCATGTCAAGCGCAACCTGTTTTTCCCTGACCACATCCTCGACAATATCCACCGGGAACCCGAAGGTATCATAGAGTTTGAAAATCACATCCCCGGGCACGACCGTTTCGTTGTTTTCCTGCATCCGGGAAAGCGTTTCATTTAAAAGCTTCAAACCGTTATCCAGGGTTTCCCGGAAACGGATCTCCTCGTTTTTAATCACATTGGTGATAAAGGCGTGCTTGTCAATAAGCTCCGGATAGGCGTTTTTCATCACCTGAAACACGGTCTCCACGGTTTCGTGGAGAAAGGGCTCCATCAGGGAAATGTAGCGGCCATACCGTATCGCCCGCCTCAAAATACGGCGCAGCACATAGCCGC
>JAGYOT010000604.1 GCA_018399455.1 Desulfobacterales bacterium | reverse complement strand
TCAAGTGAATGGTCTGCGCCTCCGAGCCGGTCCAGGTCCATCAGCTTCAATCGGGCCAGGAGTGCAGCCTCGGATTGCTTTTCGTTTTCCTCTAGCTCCCATAGGATCATCCGGGCCGAATTCTTCTCCCCTGAACGCAGCCGGGCCATGGCCGACCAGTATTTTGCCATCTCCCGCACCTCCGGGAAATCCTCGGCAATGACATCGGCCAGGAGAAAAAAATGCCGGTAAGCCTTATCATACTGCTTTTTTTGATAAAGCCCGCATGCCCGGTTGGCAAGGGAGCGCGGACATTCCCGGAAGAGCTGCAGATCCCGGGAAACGCTCTCATAAAGCCCGGCGGCCGCATCCAGCCGCTCCTGCGCATAAAGAGCGTCTGCGCGGCGTACGCGGAAAACCTTGGGAAGCCCCTGGCCTTTGGCGGCGGCCTGAACCCCGGGGCGATCGGTCTGCTCCATTTGATCCAGCCGGCCCAAGGCCCTGCCGGGCCTGTCAATGGCCAGGTCGAGTTCCGCCTGAAGCAGATGAAGCCACGGGGCCAGGCCTCTGAGCGAAAGGTATGGCTTTTTCTTCTCTTCCAGAAGCTGTGCGGCCCGGTAGGGCTTGCCGGAGACCGCCAGGGCATAGGCGGATAAATAATCCTTCCACCCGCTGGTGGAACCTCCGGTCCTGACCGGTTCAATGGCTTTAAGCAGCCTCAGCGCATCCTCGGCCAGCCCTTGCCGCAGCCTGCATTCCGCCTGCAGCAAACGAAAACAAACCGCCTGTCTGCCGCCGGCATTGCCGGCCAGCAAGTGCTTTAGGCTCTCTGCTGTTTTTGCCCACTGCCGGGCAGCGGCTTGCGTTTTGACATGGTCAGGATAAAAGTGCCCGTTTTCCCGGAACATGGGGCTTGGGAAGGCAGGGAAGGAAAACTGAACCGGCAATTGGAGCTTGACCGGCCACTCGAATGCTTCGAAAAAGTACGTCCAGTCCCCGGCGTATGACGAGGAGATTATCCGCTCGGCAATCGCGCCGTCCCTTATAGGTTCCAGCCGTCCCAACCGTTTTCCAAGAATGGCCGGCCTGCGGACCGGATGCGCCCCGTCCCAGAAAACATTCACGCTAAAGCGCGCATATTCCTTGTCAATGGTGACATCCACGAATTCCGGGATACTCCGGAAAAAAAGATCGACCAGACAACAGCCTTTCGGCTGCTCCGTTTTAACCTGAATCAGAGGGTCAAAAAGCGTATTTCGGGGAAGCGGGGTGAATGAACGGGCAAGGCCCGTACCCTTCAGCCGCACCCGCACCCTCTGACCGGAACGGTCGACTTCGAACTCCGGGATGCGGTCAAATACAAAATCAATCCGGCTGATCTCGGCATTCCGGCTGTTGTTCATCCCCAGCAGTTTCGAGCCAGCCGCCGAAAACGCCGGCCCGGCGAAATACAAAGACAAACTGATAATGACGGCCGCCCGGGCGACGCGTTTCATAACCTTCCTCCTGCCAGTGCTTCTCGTCCTTCTGATCCTGCAATTTGCAAACCCTGTTCCTGGTGTTTTTAACAATTTGCAAAACAAGGGCCAACCCGGGGACAGCTCCAAATTTTTGCCTGACAAAACCTTCTCGCAGCCAGTCAAAACCGCCG
>JAGYOT010000603.1 GCA_018399455.1 Desulfobacterales bacterium | reverse complement strand
TTAAAATAATAGAAATCAAAATCTTAAAAAATTTGAAACGCTCAGTTTAGGCCAAAAAATAAAGGATAACATCGAGTCTTTGTTTGCAAACGGCACAAAGTGGCTGATGCGTCATCCAAACGCATCAAAAATTAAATTGCGTCTTTTCTGCTTTCCTTATGCCGGCGGTGGTGCTTCGGTTTTTCGGCTATGGTCCGCAGGCCTTCCGCAGGGAGTGGAAGTATGCGCGGTCCAATTACCGGGTCGGGAAAACCGGATCGCGGAACCGTTGATAAGCGACATTGATGAACTGGTGCCGATTGCCTGCGATTCCCTTGTTCCGTATTGCGATACGCCTTTTGCCTTTTTCGGCCACAGCGTCGGAGGTTTGGTGGCTTTTGAACTGTGCCGGGAGCTTCGCCGCCGGGGCGTTCCCATGCCTGTCCACCTTTTGGTCTCCGGAACCCGCGCTCCTCATATCCCGGAGCCTAAGCCTTTGCACCAATTGCCGGAAATGGAATTTTTAAAAGAATTGCGCCGTTTTTCCGGCACCCCCGAAGCCATTTTGCAAAGCCGGGAACTCATGGAAATTTTTGCTCCTGTTCTCCGTGCCGATTTTACCCTTGAGGAGGCTTACCGCTATAGAACGGAGTCGCCTTTGGACATTCCGATTTCAGCTTTTGGCGGAACAACGGACAAGGAGGCATCACCGGAATTAATTGAAGCGTGGGCGGCGTATACTATCCGGGATTTCACCCTGGAGATGATCGAGGGCGGTCATTTCTTTCTGAATTCCGCCAGCCAGACGCTGTTACGCTCGGTTTCCCTTATTCTTCTCAACCATTTGCAATCTCTGCATGAGAATTGACCCGTCTGAAACCGGCAGCCAAAGGATAAAACGATTCAATGGAGGACAGCTTGATTCGTCGTCCTTTACGCTGCCGGACCACGACATACATCTCTGGGAAGTCTTTACAAGCGCCTATGCGAACCGCGTTGACGAGCTGCGATCATCTCTTCCAGACCTTGAAATGCGCAAAGCAGGGCGGTTTTATTTTAAAAAGGACAAAATCCGCTTTATCGTGGCGCACGCCATGCTAAGGAGGATCATCGCCTCCTATCTGACTATCCCGCCCCTCCGGATCAGTTTTATAGCCGATCAAAACGGCAAACCGCATCTGAAACCATGCTGCGCATCAAAATTTCTGTTTTTCAACATCTCCCATTCTCATAATTTGATAGTCTTTGCATTTTCCAGAAACCGCAGGCTTGGGGTTGATGTGGAACATGTCCGCTCCATGCCGGGCATGGATGAAATCATTAAAGGCTCTTTTCATCCGGCGGAACGGGAGGCGCTGAAAACCATGGAGTTTTACGAAAGACGGCATGCGTTCTACGACTGCTGGACACGGAAGGAGGCATTGATTAAGGCAACGGGAGAAGGACTCCGTCGTCCGCTTGATTCTTTTGCCGTATCCGTGGACAGGCCAAAAAATCAGGCCGCCTCATATGTGAACACCCACCAGATAAACGGTGAAAGCTGGGCGCTTTTTTCCTTCCGGCCCGCACCGGAATATTCGGGCGCGCTTGCCGTTTCTACCTGACCCGTCAGTCCAGCCCATCAGTCCGGCCCATCAGTCTAACCCCTCAGTGAC
>JAGYOT010000602.1 GCA_018399455.1 Desulfobacterales bacterium | reverse complement strand
TCTGATCTTAAACTGGGCCTGAACTTTTTTCTTTGCCATCCAAAAACTGATTTTTTACGAGTGCATCAATTCTTTGATTCCAAGATTTTTTAACGCCTTCTATTTGCCTTTAAAAACCGGCTTTCGCTTTTCTATCCGTGCCGTGAGGGCCTCCCTGAAATCCTCGCTGTAAAATGTTCTCTCAAGCCCTGTGTTTTCATCATCCAGCGCCATCTGAATCTCTCCGATGAGCTGCCGGTGAAGCGTTTTTTTGGTCATGCGCACGGCCATGGCCGCGCCTTCGGGCGGGACCAGCTTCAGGGCCTGTTCCCGCGCAAACGGCAGCAGCTCGTCATGCGGAAGCACCTTGTTGACGAGACCCATTTCATAGGCATCCCGGGCTGATATCCGTTCTCCGAAATACATGATTTCCTTGGCGCGCTGCATCCCGATCAGCCTGGGCAAAAGAAAACTGCTGGCCAGTTCCGGGACAATGCCCAAACGGACAAATGGAAGCTGGAACCAGGCATGTTCGGACATGTAAATCAGGTCACAGCAGCTCAGGGGCAGGGTGAAGCCGCCACCGATGGCCAAACCGTTCACGGCCGCGATCACCGGCTTTTCCAAATACCAGAATTTCTCCACCGCCCTTTTCTGGGCGATATCCATGGGATCGATCTGATCCAGCAAATCCGGGGCCACCCCCTGCGTGGCATCCGGAGCAAAATAGCCGCCGCTTGAAAACGCCTCCCGGGCAGGATCCGGATTGTCCGGGTCTCTGGCACCGGTAATGATCATGGCATGGGCGGAATCGTCCTTGTGGAAAATATCGGCCGCCCACCAGAATTCAAGAAACGTATACAGGCTTTGAGCGTTCTTCCGCTTGGGCGTGTTCATCGTCACGGTAACGATGCCTGCAGATTCATCCTTTTCATACTTGAGATCCTTGAAATCCTCTGATTTCATGTGCCTTCTCCTTGTTCATGACAAATTGGTACGCTGACCCGGGCCGAATTCCTTAACCCCCCGTTTCCTGACCGGCTTAACGAGGTCCCCACGACGGGTTTCATCTTTATACCATCCTTAATCTTTGATTTCAAAAGATAGTGTATCCTGGTATATTCCCGGTCATATATCCAGGTATACATTTTATACCGCCGGGACGTCGCCCGTGAAGGCTGGCGGCCCCTGAGGGACAACGTAAAGGTAATGCATTTATGCATGACCGTCCCCCTAACGTCCCCTAATTTTGTTGAGGAGGAAAAATGAGTGTGAGGGTTGAGAAGAAGGACTGCGTGTGGACTGTTATCATTGACCGGCCGGAGAAAAAGAATGCCGTTGACCGGGATACTGCAGACAGGCTGGCAGAAGCGTTTAAGGATTTTGACAACGATGCGGAATCGCGGGTTGCGGTCTTATGGGGCTCAGGAGGGTCATTCTGCGCCGGGGCCGATCTCACAGGTGTCGCTGAGCTTTCAAAAACCCGCGGCAACCGACTTGATCCGGGCATGACGAAAAACGGCCCCATGGGCCCCTCCCGCATGCAGCTTAAAAAGCCGGTGATTGCCGCCATATCCGGCTATGCGGTAGCAGGGGGCCTGGAACTGGCATGCTGGTGTGATATACGCGTTGTTGAGGAAACGGCCGTTTTCGGCG
>JAGYOT010000601.1 GCA_018399455.1 Desulfobacterales bacterium | reverse complement strand
TTTTTATGCGGGGCAAACAACCCCAAAAGGATGTTGAAACCAAAATGAAAATTTATCAGGGAGCAAAGCGTTTGGATTTCGGCCTGAAGGCCGCCGGTTTGATTGTGCTGGCCTTGGTCCTTGGTTGGGCCGTGCCGGCAACCGCCACTGATGCCGCCTCTTTTCCCCGGCGCAATGCCGTTGTTCAGGCGGTTGAAGCCGTCAGTGCGGCAGTGGTCAATATAAGCTCCGAGTACACCGCTACAGAGCAGTTTAATCCTTTCTCCCGCTTCGGGATGGATTCGTTTTTTGAGGATTTCTTTGAACGCCGTTTTCCTGCCCGCAGGCGGCTGACCAGCCTGGGATCAGGGGTTATTATTGATGGTGAGCGCGGCTTTATTATTACCAACGAGCATGTGATTGCCAAGACCGGGACGATTACGGCCGTGTTAAAGGACGGGCGCGAGTTTCAGGCCGATATCGTGGGCGCGGATCCTGAATCGGACCTGGCCGTTCTGCAGATTGAATCCGAAGAGCCGCTGCCCGAGGTGCCCATGGGGGATTCCGGCGATATCATGATCGGGGAGACAGTGATTGCCATCGGCAATCCGTTTGGATTCTCCAATTCCGTCACAACCGGCGTGATCAGTGCTATTGGCCGAAGCATTAAAGCCGAAAACCGGGTCTACCATGATTTTTTGCAGACCGATGCTTCAATCAACCCCGGAAACAGCGGAGGGCCGCTTTTAAACATCAACGGCGAACTGGTTGGGATCAATACGGCCATCTATGCCAAGGCCGATGGAATCGGCTTTGCCATCCCCATCAACCAGGCCAGAAAGATCGTCTCCGATTTGATCGACTACGGCCAGGTGGTGCATGCCTGGCTCGGACTGATCGTTCAGAATATAGACCAGCGGCTGGCTGGTTATTTGGGGCTTTCCTCCGGCGAGGGCATCGTGGTAAAAGACATCGAGCCTACAGGGCCTGCGGCCAAAGCCGGGGTCAGGGAGGGGGATGTGCTGCGTTCCATCAACGGGCAGGCCATTCGTTCGGTAAACGACTACGAAAACGCGATGCGCGGCTTTTCCAGGGGAGAGGCGCTTGAGCTTGGGCTTCAGCGAAACCGCAAAGAAAAAGTCATCTCCGTTGTGGCCTCTGTATTTCCGCAGCGGCTGGCGGCAAAGCTGGCCTATCAGTTAATCGGCGTCAAGGTGGTTTCCATAAAAGAAAAAAGGCAGTTCGACCAGCCCATTGCCGCCGGCTCCGGCGTCATTATTGCAGAGCTCGACCCCCAGCGCAAGCTTTACAAAATCGGTGTCAGGCCGGGGGATGTGATCCGAAAGATTAACCGGACCGCCCTGGAAACCCCGAAGGATTTTGAAGACGCGGTGGTTAAATACCGGTGGAAGGATTCTTTGGTTCTCCTGCTTCAGCGCGGGGAGCGAGGCTATTACATTACCCTGGAGCTGCATGAATAATTCTCAGGAAGGCGGTTGAATGGATTTCCGCGCTCGTATGCTTGGATTTTTCCGCAACGTGTCAGCCCGGATGAAGGGCTATCCGCCCAGGAAAGTGCTTGTTCTGGAGGGCGGGGGCATGCGGGGGATATTTCTGACCGGTGTGCTTCAGGCGTTCCAGGACCGGGGCTATGCGCCGTTTGA
>JAGYOT010000600.1 GCA_018399455.1 Desulfobacterales bacterium | reverse complement strand
TTTCAGTACGGCGCTTCCGCCTCCTGTGCTTGCCGCCAATCGGGCGGCCCTGGCCATTGTCAAAACGGATCCCGGGCCCAGGCGGCGGCTGAAGAGACTGGGGGGATATCTCAGAAGACAATTCGATGATGCCGGCTTTTCCCTTACCGGTAGCGTCGATCATATCTTTTCATTAATCACCGGGAGCAATGCGGATACGGTTCTGGCTTACAAGTATCTTTTGAAGCAGGGGATCTATATTCCTCCGATCCGTCCCCCAACAGTCCCTGAAAACAAAAGCCGGCTGCGGATCAGTCTGAGCGCGCTTCATTCCCGGCAGGATATTGATTTTCTGGTAAACGCGATAAAGGCCTTTTTCAGATACGGAGCCTGATTGACATGAACGATTGCAAACAAACCGAAGAGATTAAGCGGTTGCTGGCGGCAGACAGGAAGCATATCTGGCATCCGTATGCCTCGATGGATTCTCCCCCGCCGGTTTATCCGGTGGCATCGGCTTGCGGCACACGAATTACGCTGATGGACGGCCGGGAGCTGATAGACGGCATGGCCTCCTGGTGGTGCTGCATCCATGGCTACAACAACGCTTTTTTGAACAAAGCCCTCGTGGAGCAGACAGAAAAAATGGCCCATGTCATGTTCGGCGGGCTAACCCACGAACCGGCCGTGGAACTGGCAAACCTGCTCGTCGATATTACGCCGCAGAGTCTGCAGCAGGTATTTTTCTGTGATTCGGGATCGGTGTCAGTGGAGGTGGCCGTTAAAATGGCATTTCAATACTGGATTTCTGTGGGACGCCCGCAAAAAAACCGGCTGCTCACGGTTCGCGGGGGCTATCATGGAGACACATTCGGGGCCATGGCGGTTTGCGATCCGGTTAACGGGATGCACCATGAGTTCAGGGATATTCTGCCTCAGCACTATTTTGCTTCGGCTCCGGAATGTTCTTACGGGCAGGAATGGGATGAGGCCTGTATTCACGACCTGTCCGGTATTATAGAAACGCATCACCGGAACATCGCCGCCGTGATCATAGAACCCATTGTCCAGGGAGCCGGCGGAATGCGGTTTTATTCCCCCCATTACCTTCGGCGGTTAAGGGAGCTGTGTTCCGGTTATCATATTCTGCTGATCGTCGATGAGATAGCCACCGGCTTTGGCCGTACAGGCAAGCTTTTTGCCTGCGAGCACGCGGCAGTCGAGCCTGACATCATGTGTATCGGCAAAGCTTTGACAGGGGGGTACATGACCATGGCAGCGGTTTTAACAACCGAGGGGGTAAGCCGGACGATTTCCCGGGGCGAACGGGGCCCCGGCGTTTTTATGCACGGGCCGACCTTTATGGCCAATCCCCTGGCCTGTGCGGTTTCTATTGCCGCCATCCGCTTGCTGTTGGACAGCAATTGGAAGGAAAAGCTGGCGGCGATGGAAAGCCAGATGCGCGAGGAATTGTCCCCGCTGGCAAAGCTTGAGCCGGTAAGGGAGGTGCGCGTGCTGGGCGGCATTGGCGTGGTTGAACTCAAAAAACCGGTCGATATGGCCGAAATCCAGGAGCGACTGGTTGGTCAGGGGGTTTGGCTGCGTCCTTTTGGAAAGCTGATCTATATGATGCCGCCCTATATTATCTCAAAAGACGATCTCGGCCGGTTG
>JAGYOT010000060.1 GCA_018399455.1 Desulfobacterales bacterium | reverse complement strand
GCGTTGTGCGGCACGGCTTGCCGCCGGGATTTGAGGATCCGGGGCAGCCGCCGACGCAGCAGGCGCCACAGATGTTGTGCGACGGATCCCGCGCCGCCAGTCATCCGCAAGATCTGTCGGTCGGTCATCGGTTCGCCAGCAGAGGGGTTCGGCCGAGGACCAGATGATTTTAAACCTGCAGGTCGAGGAACAGCCCACCGGTTCATTCAGCTTTGGCGGCGGCTACAGTGCCATTGATAACTTATATATGGTAGCCTCCATTACGGAAAGAAACCTTTTCGGCCGCGGGCAGAGTATTCAATTGAGAGCCCAGTTCGGGGGCTCTACCCAGCAGTTTGATCTCAGTTTTACCGAGCCCTGGCTGTTTGATATGCCGCTTTCTGCAAGATTTCGAGCCAATCAGTGGGAGTATGACTATGATGAATACACCAGGGACAGCAAAGGGGCGTCGATTCAGTTCGGCTATCCGCTTTTTGACTATACGGACATTTATTTTCAGTATGCCGTCGATGTCAGTGAAGTAACAGAAATCGATGAAGCCTATTATGATACGCCGTATCTGATAGCGGGCGAATATACGGAAAGCAGTGTATCAACAAGTCTGGTTTATGATTCCAGAGACCGCCGGTTCAATCCTACCGAGGGCTCCCACCACCGGGTGACACTGGAGTATGCCGGTATCGGAGGCGATGTCGGATTTACCAAGGCTACAGCCGAAACCGGCTGGTACTTCCCGATTTTTTGGAAGACCGTCGGGTTTTTACATGCGGAAGTTGGTTTTATAGATGAGAATTCGGGGAAAATTCTGCCGGATTATGAGCGGTTTTATCTTGGCGGAATTAACTCTTTGCGTGGATTCGACTGGCGTGATGTCAGTCCGACCAATGAGGATGGCCAGGAAATCGGGGGGGATAAATTTGTACAGTTTAACGTGGAGTATCTGATTCCTTTGTTGGAGAACCAGGGCTTGGTAGGGCTGTTTTTTTATGATACCGGCAATGCCTATGACGGCGGGCCGATTGACCTCGGTGATTTGCGGCAGAGCTGGGGCTATGGTATTCGGTGGTATTCTCCTATGGGTCCGCTTCGCCTGGAACGGGGTATTGTTATTGATCCGGAGCCCGATGAGGAAGATGCCCGGTGGGAGTTTTCAGTTGGCGGCAGTTTTTGAATAAAAGATAATATACCGTTTAAGAAGGGGGTAGCATGAGATCGTCTGTTTCCGTTTTTGCATTTATGGCAGTCATTGTGGCTTTTGCCTATCCGGCATATGGTGCTGATATCGCCAAAATCGGGGTCGTGAATTTTCAACGGATTCTCTCGGAATCCGAGCCAGGCCAGGATATTCAGGCCCGGTTGCAGGCCAAGGGTGGGGAGATGGAAAGCGATCTGCGTTCACTGGGCAAGGAAATCGAAGCTCTGGAAGAAGAGTTGAAACAGCGGGCTACTGTGATCAGCAAGGAAAAACGAGAAGAGATACGGCGGGAAATGGATATCAAGAGATATGATCTGCAGTCCAAGCAGAAAAAGTATCAGTCTGAACTCAGGGAGCTTGAGAGCAAAATGCTGGAGAAACTCCAGACTGAAATTTTTTCACTGGCGGAGGAGATCGGGAAAAAGGAAGGCTATCTGTTGATTATAGAGAAAAGCGCGGCAATCTATTATCCCAGCTCGATCGATATTACCGACCAGTTGATTGAAAAGTATAATGCCAGTGCCACGGATTCCTAAGCTTCTGATTCCCGGAGGTGTTTTCAGGCTGAACCGGTTTTGTTCTGGATTTTGTATCTTGTTTTGCTGTTTTTTTCACGCTGATTGCTACCCTCGTGCCTGAGGGGAGGAGATAATGGCGGAGATTTCACTAACGGATCTTGGCGGTCTCATCGGCGGTGAGGTTGCAGGTGACGGAACAACTCTGATTCGTACTGCTGCGGCCTTTGATGCTGCGGATGCCGATACCATCACGTTTGCCGATACCGCAAAAGTATTAAAGCGGGTTTCTGCCTCAAAAGCCGGAGCCGTGATTGTGCCGCGGGATTTCAGTGGTTCTGCGGAAACGAATCTGGTTTATTCAGACCATCCCCGGTTAGCGTTTGCCCGGGCACTGCATTTTTTTTTCCCGTCGCGAAAGCCGGCGACCGGTATCAGCCCCAGGGCCAGCATCGGAGAAAACTTTGAGGCGGGTCAGGATGTTTCTATCGGTCCGCTGGTTTGCATTGGGGATAATGTGGCCGTGGGGCATCGCGTCGTAATCTATCCCGGGGCGGTGATCGGCGCAGGGGTAATAATTGGTGATGATACCGTAATTTATCCTAATGTCGTGATCATTGACGGCTGTCGTATCGGCTGTCGAAGCATTATTCATGCCGGAACGGTTATCGGAAGCGATGGCTACGGTTTTGTGCCCGACGGGGAAACCCATTTCAAGATACCGCAAACCGGGATCGTGCAGATCGATGATGATGTCGAAATCGGGGCTTTAAATACCATTGATCGGGCGACTTTTGGCCGGACCTGGATAAAAAGCGGGGTTAAGACGGACAATCAGGTCCACATCGGGCATAACGTGATCATCGGGGAAAATTCCCTGGTTGTCGCACAGGTCGGTATCGCCGGCAGTACCGGTATTGGCAGGCATGTTACCCTGGCCGGCCAGGCCGGCATCGCCGGGCATATTCAAATCGGGGATAATGCCATTATTGGCCCCCAGGCCGGAGTGACCCGATCTGTCGCCGAAGGCCAGGTCGTCTCCGGCACTCCTGAGATGCCGCATCGCCTTTGGCTTAAGGTCTGTCGGATCATGCCCCGGCTGCCCGAGATCAAGAAGCGAATCGAGCGGTTGGAGGTAATGGCCAATAAATCGGCCGGCAAAGATGCCCAAAAACCTCAAAACCGATGATTTTTGGGCGGGTTTTCCATTTGGTATCAAAATGAAACCGTTTTATGATATCGAAAAGATCCTTTCTGTACTGCCCCACCGGTATCCGATGGTTCTGGTCGACCGGGTGCTGGAGATGGTTCCGGGACAGAAAGTCGTTGCTTTAAAAAACGTCTCTATCAATGAACCGTTTTTTCAGGGGCATTTCCCCGGCCATCCCGTCATGCCCGGGGTACTTCTGATCGAGGGCATGGTGCAGAGCGGGGCGCTTCTTTTATACGAAACCCTGCCGGGTGTGACGCCTGAGCAGGTATGCTTTACCGGAATTGACGGCGCCCGGTTCAGGCGAATGGTCCGGCCGGGGGATCAGTTGATTTTTGAAGTGGAAATAATCAAACAGCGATCCGGCGTCATCAAGATGGCAGCCCAGACATTGGTGGAGGATCGGCGGGTTGCCGAAGCAAAGCTGATGGCGCTTATCGGAGGAGGAAAATGATACACCCGACCGCAATTGTGGACTCAGGCGCTGAGATTGATGAAAGCGTCCGTGTCGGTCCCTACAGCATTATCCGGGAAAACGTATCGATCGGTGCGGGTTGCGTTATCGGCCCGCATGTTACGATTGATCCTTATGTGGAGGTCGCTCCCGGATGCCAGATATTTCAGTATGCCTCCATCGGGGCTGTGCCTCAGGCCGTTAAGTTCCAGGGAGAGAAAACTTATCTGAAAATTGGCAGAAATACCATTGTCCGGGAGTTTGTGACCTTAAACCGGGGAACCGCGTTTGGGGGCGGGGTGACTGAAGTGGGCGAGGATAATTTCCTTATGGCCTATACCCATGTTGCACATGACTGCAAAACCGGTAAGGGCGTTATCCTTGCCAATAACGCAACCCTGGCTGGCCATATCACACTGGGCGATTACGTTACCGTCGGCGGGCTGGTGGCGATCCATCAGTTTGTAAGGATTGGCGATTATGGGTATATCGGCGGTAAAGCAGCGGTGGTGAAAGATATTCCCCCTTATGTGATTGCCGCAGGTGACCGGGCTACCCTTCATGGACTGAATAAAGTCGGTCTCCAGCGCCATGGATTTTCTCAGAGCTCATTGGCTTCACTGAAAAAGGCTTATCGGATCATCTTTCGTATCGGACTGACCGTCAATGAGGCAGTGGAACGCGTTCTGGCAGAGGTGGAAAACACTCCTGAAGTTCTGAATCTGGTCGATTTCATCAAATCCACCCAGCGCGGTATCACACGATAGGTCGGGACCATGCCCCAACGAATCGGTTTGATTGCCGGAAGCGGCCCGTTTCCGCTGATTTTTGCAGAAAAAGCCCGTGAAAAAGGATACCAGGTCGTTGCGGTGGGCTACCACGATGAAACCGACCCGTCTTTGGCCGACGTCGTTGACGCTATAGAAATCCTTTATATTGGACAGCTCGGGCGTTTAATCAAGTTCTTCAGGCACCATCAAATTAAGGATGCGGCTATGATCGGTGCCGTTAAAAAACCGGGGTCCATCAAAGAAATCCGGCCGGATTTCAAAACCATTTCCCTTTATGCAGGCATGCGGGGCAATACCCATGACGACCGGATGTTGCGGGCATTTGCCGACGTCCTGGCCGAGGCGGGCATCCGGATTTGTTCCTCCACGTTTCTTTTGCCGGAGTTTTTGGCAAAACAGGGCTGCTGGACCCGGCGGAAGCCTTCAAAAGAAGAGCAGATGGATATTGAACTGGGCTGGAAAATGGCCAAGGGCATTGGCCGCCTTGATATCGGTCAATGCGTGGTGGTGTCCAATGGTTCCGTACTTGCGGTGGAGGCCATCGACGGAACCGACAGCACCATTCGCCGGGGCGGTCAGTTGGGCAAAAAAAGGGCTGTGGTTGTAAAAGTATGCAAACCTAATCAGGATTTTCGGTTTGACGTGCCGGCCGTGGGGACCCGGACAATCCGGATCATGCATGAGTCAGGGGTTTCGGCACTTGCCATCGAGGCGGGCAAATCCCTTGTGTTTCAAGCTTCAGAAATGACCAGCCTGGCCGATCAATTTGGCATCTCGATCGTCGCGTTAGAAGATCTCCCCGGTGAGTGATGCTGCCGCTGGCCTGTAAACCCGTTCAAAGGATACGTGTATGAAAAAAATTCGGGCCGGTGTGGTTGGCGTCGGTTATCTGGGAAAATTCCATGCGGAAAAATATGCCAATCTTACGGAAGCGGAACTGGTCGGTGTCGCGGATAACAATGCCCGTCAGGCCGAAGCAGTAGCAGGAATAAATAAAGTCCAGGCCTTTTCGGATTATCGGGAGCTGGTCGGTCGTGTTGATGCGGTGAGCATTGCCGTCCCGACGCCCCGGCATCATCGGGTCGCCAAGTATTTTCTGGAAAACGGCATTGATGTCCTTGTAGAAAAACCCATTACCACGACCCTTGAGGAAGCCGATGAACTCATTGACATTGCGGAAAAAAACGGTTGTATTCTGCAGGTCGGCCATCTGGAGCGCTTCAATCCCGCCGTTCATGCGGTTAAGGGAATTATTGACCGGCCTATATTTATTGAATCCAACCGTTTGAGCCTATACCAGCCCCGAGGCACGGATGTCAGCGTAGTGCTGGATCTGATGATTCATGATATCGATATCATACTGACCTTTGTGAAATCAAAGATTGCCTATTCTCATGCCATGGGCGCGCCGGTGGTCTCGGACCATGTCGATATCGCCAATGCCCACCTGGAATTTGAAAACGGAGCGGTGGCCAATGTTACCGCCAGCCGTATTTCCAGCAAAAACGAACGTAAGATTCGCCTGTTTCAGAAAGCCGGCTATTTTTCAGTGGACTTTGCCAACCGTTCCATTATGCATATCCATCCGGGGAACTCCGAAAGCGGGCGGTCTCCGGTCCCGGGCATGCGGATTGAGGAGCATAAATTTGAACAGGGCGATGCTTTGCGGGATGAAATCCAATCGTTTCTCCAGGTTGTGTCCAGTCGGGCAACCCCCGAGGTCTCCGGGCGGATGGGAAGGGAGGCCCTTCATATGGCCCTTGATATTACCCGGCAGATCCGGGAATCCAGCCGTTGGTTTATGGAGTAGGGCTTTGATGATTCAATCACAAGCTTCAAACCAGGTTGCTGTCATTGCCGGTGAAACCTCCGGTGATTTTCATGGGGCGCATCTGGTGCGCGCCATGCGGGAGCGGGATTCGGATTTGGTCTTTTGGGGCATCGGGGGCGAAAAATTGAAGGCTGAGGGGATGGAGATTGTTATGGATGCCCATGAACTATCGGTGGTGGGCATCACTGAGGTCGTTAGCAAGCTGCCGAAGGTCTTTGAAGCTATATCCGATATCAAGCGAAGGCTCAGGCAAAAGCCCCCCGGGCTGATGATACTGATTGATTTTCCGGATTTTAATCTCCATATCGCCAGGCATGCCAAAAAAAACGGGGTCCCGGTACTGTATTACATCAGCCCTCAGATCTGGGCCTGGCGATCCGGACGAATTCAGACCATCCGGCGCTATGTGGATCAAATGGCGGTGATTCTGCCGTTTGAAGCCGACTACTATGAGCACCGGAATGTGCCGGTCATCTTTGTCGGGCATCCCCTGTTGGACTATTACCAGGAGCCGGGCCCGAGGCTTTCTGATGAGGGTGAGAGCTCCGATGGCTTGACCGCCGTGGGCATGCTTCCGGGATCAAGACGCGGTGAGATTGAGAAAAATCTGCCGGTGATGCTGGCTGCCGCTGTTCGGATCCGGGCGGTCATGCCGGACATTGAATTTCAGATTTCTGTTGCGCCGGGGATTGATCGCCGGTGGATGCATGAGTTTATACGACCCTATGGCTCCAACTGCCGGATTAAGCTGGTCAGCGAGGCAGTTCGGCATGTTTTTGAAAATAGCGCTTTAATTCTGGCCGCATCAGGCACGGTTACGCTGGAGACGGCCATATTCGGCGTTCCCATGATTATCATGTACCGGATTTCGCCGGTCAGTTATTATTTCGGCAGAGCGCTGATCAATGTGGATCATATCGGTTTGGTTAATATCATTGCCGGAGAGCGCATTGTGCCGGAATTGATCCAGGATGCGGCAACCCCTTCAAATATTGCCCGGGAGGCCGTTGCGCTGCTTAATGATCCTGAAAAGTCAGACCGTATCCGGGCTAAGCTGAAATCCGTGAGGCAACTTCTGGGAACGCCGGGGGCGGCTAAGCGTACAGCGGATATTGCATTGGCAATGCTCGGGGAAAAACAGAACAGCAAAGACGCTCTGAAGGACATACGGTAGGTGCAGAAACCATCAAAACAGCTCATTAAAAAGCGCAATCGCCAGCTTCTGTCATACATCCGTGACCAATGGGGCAAGCTGGTGCTGGCGATGATTTGTATGGTGGTCGTGGCAGGGACGACCTCTGCCACCGCCTTTATCGTCAAGCCCGTGCTCGACGATGTGTTTTTGAACAAAAACGAATTCATGCTGCGGCTGATGCCGCTTTTAATTGTCCTGATTTATGCCCTGCGCGGGGCAGGAACGTATGGGCAGGAATTTTTGATGCACTATGTGGGAGAAACGGTCATTAAACGGCTTCGCGACAGCCTGTATGACCGGATCACTGATTTGCCGCTGGCCTTTTTCTATGCCCAGAAAACGGGCGGTTTAATGTCAAGGATTACCTATGACGTAAACATTGTTAAAACGATGGTATCTCAGGCCATAACCGGTGCATTGAGAGATGTATTCACCATTCTTGGACTTATCGGTGTCATATTTTACAGGGACTGGAAGCTGGCGTGTATTGCTGTATTCGTCCTGCCTGTAGCCTTTTTCCCGGTTGTGGAGTTCGGCCGGCGGGTCAGGCGTTTTTCAACCCGAAGCCAGGAGAGCATGGCCGGTTTAAACGCGTTTCTCCATGAAACCTTTGCCGGCAATAAAATCGTTAAGGCCTTTGGAATGGAGCCTTATGAAAAACAAAATTTTTTCAGTAAAAACAAACAGGTCTATCGTTTTGAAATCAAATCCCTGCGTGCCCGAGCCCTGACATCCCCGGTAATGGAAGTGCTGGGCGGGATCGGCGTTGCTCTGG
The DNA here is from genome assembly GCA_018399455.1 of Desulfobacterales bacterium. Classification (GTDB taxonomy): domain Bacteria; phylum Desulfobacterota; class Desulfobacteria; order Desulfobacterales; family Desulfosalsimonadaceae; genus M55B175. The sequence continues at coordinate 727 of JAGYOT010000060.1, read as the reverse complement.
TGATTTGGTACGGAGGCTACGGAGTGATAAACGGCAATTCAACGCCGGGCACTTTTTTTTCCTTTATGACAGCGGTGATGCTGCTGTATACGCCGATCAAAAAACTGAGCAGGCTTAATAATGCTGTTCAGCGTGGTCTTGCTGCCTCTGACCGGATATTTGAAATCCTGGAAACCGAATCGGGCATCAAGGACCCTGCCGCGCCTGTGCTGCTCCCAAAGCGTATGCACCGGATCGATTTTTCGAATGTAACATTTAGTTATGAGGCCGGAGAGACCGTCCTGGAGGACATCCAGTTGAGTGTGGTGCCCGGGGAGATTCTGGCCATTGTCGGTGCTTCAGGCGGAGGCAAAACCACGCTGGTCAATTTGATACCCCGCTTCTATGATGTGACTGCCGGGGCGGTGAAAATCGACGGCATTGATATTCGTCAGATATCAATCGACAATCTGCGCCGGGAAATTGCAGTTGTCACTCAGGAGCCGATTTTATTCAATGATACCATCCGAAACAATATTGCCTATGGCAATTTGAGTGCATCTGATGCTGAGATTGAAAACGCGGCGGATTCGGCCTATATATTAAATTTTATCGAAGGCCTGCCAAAGGGTATGGATACCCTTATCGGCGAGATGGGCAGTCGGCTTTCCGGCGGAGAGAAACAACGGCTGTGCATTGCCCGGGCGCTTCTCAAGGACGCCCCGATTTTAATCCTTGATGAGGCTAC
>JAGYOT010000006.1 GCA_018399455.1 Desulfobacterales bacterium | reverse complement strand
ATATCTGGCAAGCCCCTCACAAAAAGAAAAAATGTCTTCCTCCCCAAGATTTCTGCCCGGCTTTAGGGCAATAACCGCTGCCACGATTTCCCCCAGGCGCGTATCCGGGACTCCGATCACGCCAGCATCCAGAATGGCATCATGGGTCATTAGAAAATTTTCAATTTCAACCGGAAAAATATTTTCTCCGCCAGTAATAATAACATCCTTTTTCCGGTCGATAAGCCAGACAAATCCATCGGGATCCTGGCGGGCAATATCTCCTGTGTGCAGCCAGTCTTCCTTTAATACAGCAGCTGTCGCTTCAGGGTTTTGATAATACCCCATCATCACACCGGGGCCTCTTACCAGCAATTCTCCGGGCCTGCCGGCGGGCACCGGCTCTTCGTTTTCATCGACTATACGGCATTCCCAATCAAAGCCGGGGACGCCGATTGCACCCACCTTATGGAAATTCTCCACACCCAGGTGTACGCAGCCCGGCCCCGTGGCCTCTGTTAATCCGTAATTGGTGTCATAATCATGATGCGGGAAAAAAGACTTCCACCGCTGAACCAGACTGGGCGGTACCGGTTGAGCGCCTATGTGCATAAGCCGCCATTGATCCAGGCAATACTCAGTTAAATCAATGCGTCCGGATTCGATTGCCACGAGAATATCATGCGCCCAGGGCACCAACAGCCAGACAATGGTAATTTTCTCTGCAGAAACAGCTTCAAGAATTGCCTCCGGGCTTGTCCCTTTTAAAATAACAGCCGGAGCGCCAACCACCAGGTTGCCAAACCAGTGCATTTTGGCGCCCGTATGATAAAGCGGTGGAATGCATAGAAAATTGTCCGAACGTGTTTGGTTGTGGTGGCGGTGCTCCGCATAACAGGCAAATTCCAGGTGCCGGTGCAGCAGATACACGCCCTTTGGCTTGCCTGTGGTCCCGGAAGTAAAATAGATTCCAGCGCCGTCACAGAGACTGATATCAACACCCGGCGGATGACTGGGCGATGATTGCACAAAATCCTCAAAACAAATCGCATAAGGCGGCTTGTTGGCCTCAGGGCCGATATATACATAAGTGCCAATCCATTGATCCATCTCGGATTTTGCTCCAGCCATGCGATCGGTGAACTCCGCGCCGAAAATCAACGCCCGGGCCTCTGAAAGCCGGACGCAACGGCTGATAGCATCAGCCTGAAAACGAAAATTGAGTGGCACACAAACAGCTCCGGCTCTTAAGATGCCGAAATACACCGGCAGCCATTCAAGGCTGTTCATCATCAACTGCACCACCCGGTCCCCCTTTTTTACTCCCGAACGGTGCAGCGAATTGGCGATTTGACTGGCCAAATCGTCAAACTGCTGCCAGGTTATGTCCGAACGCCTGCCTGCTGCCGGATCCCGCTCGACCAGCGCCGTCTCTTTTCCATACATTCTGGCATTTCGTGCCAGCATCTCTGTTATTACCATCCTGCTACATCCAAAATTCTTATATTCCCTCGAAAGTTGATTCAGAATGCCCTTTGGCCTAATCAAATCTCTGAAAAAAGTCAACCCAATGTTTCTTTCCAAGCAAAAGCTGAGATATGGCCCTATCCAAACCCGGGCGACAGTCCCGGACATGGATACTTGACAAAAAAAAGCCCCGGCAGAGCTTGTTTATCTGCCGGGGCTTTCTGGTTTATCAGATTACAGAAAACTAAAGCTTTATTTGTTGTCGCCCTTTACCTCTTCATAATCCGCATCCACAACGTCTTCATCCTCGGAAGCGGAAGCCTTGGATTCAGATGAGCCAGCGGATTCCGCACCCTCCTGTTCCGCACCGCTTTGAGATGCCTGCTGATACATCGTTTCCGCCAGCTTGTGCGAAGCCTGCGTTAATTCTTCGGACACGCTATTGATTGCTCCGACATCATCGCCTTCCATTTCTTTTCTGAGACGACCAATGATTTCTTCAATCCGGGACTTGGTCTCGGCATCCACCTTGTCCCCCAGCTCTTTCATGGACTTTTCAGTGGCATAGATCAGCGAATCAGCATTGTTTCTGGCTTCCACCAGTTCTTTCTGCTTTTGGTCGTCCTCGGCATGCATTTCTGCATCCTTGATCAGCTTATCAATCTCTTCCTGGGACAATCCGCTGGAGGCCGTGATCCGAATAGATTGCTCTTTGCCTGTGGCTTTGTCTTTTGCCGAAACGTGAACGATCCCGTTGGCATCTATATCAAAGGTGACTTCGATTTGCGGGACTCCTCGCGGTGCCGGCGGTATATCGGTAAGTTCAAAGCGGCCAAGCGTTTTGTTATGGGCGGCCATCTCACGCTCGCCCTGCAGCACATGAATGGTCACCGCCTGCTGATTGTCCTGGGCGGTAGAAAAGATCTGGCTCTTTCGGGTCGGAATCGTGGTGTTTTTCTCGATCAGCTTGGTCATAACCCCGCCAAGGGTTTCAATGCCCAAAGAAAGCGGCGTTACATCAAGCAACAGTACATCCTTGACATCGCCTTTTAAAACACCGCCCTGGATGGCAGCCCCAATGGCCACGACCTCATCCGGGTTGACCCCTTTGTGGGGCTCTTTACCAAAAATCTTCTTAACCCGGTCTTGCACGGCAGGCATGCGAGTCATCCCGCCGACCAAAATCACTTCATCAATTTCCTCAGGCTTTAACCCGGCATCCTTGAGCGCAGTTTTGCAGGGTCCCTCCAGGTGATCAAGTTGATCTTCAACAAGCGACTCGAACTTGGCCCGGGTGATCTTAATGTTCAAATGCTTGGGGCCGTTGGCATCTGCAGTGATGAAGGGGAGGTTGACATCGGTTTGAAGCGCTGTCGAAAGCTCCATTTTGGCTTTCTCCGCACCTTCCTTTAGTCGCTGAAGTGCCATTTTATCGTTTCTGACATCAATGCCGCTTTCTTTCTTAAACTCATCGGCCAGATAATCAATCACGCGCAGATCAAAATCGTCACCTCCCAGGTGCGTGTCGCCGTTGGTTGCCTTGACTTCAAATACACCGTCACCGATTTCCAGTATCGAAATATCAAATGTGCCGCCGCCAAGGTCAAAAACCGCGATCTTTTCATCCGCCTTTTTATCCAAACCATAGGCCAGGGATGCCGCTGTCGGTTCATTGATAATCCTCAGCACGTTAAGTCCGGCGATTTTACCCGCATCCTTGGTTGCCTGGCGCTGGCTGTCATCGAAATAAGCAGGCACTGTGATCACTGCGTCGGTTACCGTCTCGCCCAGGTACTGCTCAGCCGTATCCTTGATATCCGCTAAAATAAAAGAAGATATCTCCGCCGGGCTGTGCTGTTTCCCCCGAAGATTGATGCGAATATCCCCGTTACCGGCTTTTTCAATTATATAGGGGATGTTTTTAATATCTTTCTGCACCTCAGGTGAGTCGAATTTACGGCCAATTAAACGTTTAACGCCAAACACCGTATTCTCCGGATTGGTGATGGCCTGACGTTTTGCCACCTGACCGACCATTCGCTCCCCGTCTTCTGATATGGCAACAATTGAAGGAGTCGTTCGATTGCCTTCCGGATTCGTGATAACCTTGGTTTCGTTTTGCTCTCGAATCGCTACACAGGAATTGGTAGTTCCGAGATCAATGCCGATTACCTTCCCCATTTGTCTCCCTCCTTATATATATTTGGAATCTTCATAAAAAACCGTTCATATATTTGATTTGTTGGTTTTGCTTTTTGATACAACAACCATAGCCGGACGCAAGAGCCGATCATGGATCATATACCCTTTCTGCAGTTCATTAAGGACAGTGTTCTCTGGATATTCGTCGGTTTCTTGCTGCATCATCGCTTCATGATAAACGGGATCAAAAGGCTTGCCCTTGGCCTCGATAGGTCGTACATTGAATTTTTCAAATACCTTCAGGATTTCGTTAAGGGTCATTTCTACGCCCTCAACTAAACAGGCTTCTCTTTCAGCGCCTCTATCTCCGTTAGTTGAAGAAACTGCCCGTTCGAGATTATCCACTACGGTCAAAAGCTCTTTTAACAAAGACTCGTTGGCATATTTCTTAAATTCATCAGACTGCCGATTCATCCGTTTCTTATAGTTCTCAAATTCAGCTGACAAGCGAAGCAACCGGTCATGTTCATCTGCAGCCTCTTTTCGAATCTGGTCCAACTCTTTTTTCAACTGCTCAATGGTGTCATCTGCAGAAAAACCGCTCCGGCCGGCAGGCTCGTCTGAAGAGGCTTTCTCGTTTATATTGTCTTGAGAAGCCTTAGACGCTTTTTCATTACTATCTGCCATTTCTTTGTCCAATGTATCCGCTTTCTTGGGCTCCGAATTTTTGGCCACTTGCAATCACCCCGATTTTTAAAATTTAACTGAGATCAAAAATTACAAACATCTGTTTTTTTCATTCGCCGTAGCCGATTCTTTTCAACCGGCAGTTCGTCCAAAAAATAAGACAACAAAAAGCAATGTCAAGGGATTCATCAAATGAAAAAAGCCCGGAAAAATGGCTTCATCGAGGGGCGTTTCGAAAACGGATAGAAAAAGCGGAATAATTTTGATCTGGAATGGGCCTGCTGTTATACCCAGCGGAAAAAAAGGGGGTAACATGGCCGGGATCGATCCGCGACACAGACTGCATTGCTTATCGCTGCTTCCTTCCGGACCTGACGAGGTTCACAACCGTCTGTTGCGCGGCGGCCGACCAGAACCCCCGTTGTATTAATTCCCGCAATTGTATTGAGCTTCGGCTGAACAGGGTTTGCCTGATCATTGCTTTGGATCAGACCCGCTAGCTCTTTTTCAGAGTTCAATTTAAATTATAAGGATGCACACTGATGTTTTCAAGAATAAAATTGAACAGCCTGTATTGTCATTTCCATATTAACTGTATATATTATGAAGACAATCAGCAAGCCTGAAAATAGAAGCCACTCGGGAAAAAAGACCGAAAATCCAGGGATAAGATGGAATATTCAATTACAATGCCGGATTGTTACTCATCAAAGCGTCAAAAAGGGTTTGAATGTCGGTCAAAACAATTTATTGAAAAGATCCACCGCATGACCCTTGAGAACCAAATGCTCAAACCCGGCGACGCTGTGCTTGCAGGGGTGTCCGGTGGACCTGATTCGGTCTGCCTGCTGCATCTTCTAATAGCCTTGTCCCGGGAAACGGCTTTTAAAATCGGCGTCGCTCATCTCAATCACGGCTTGAGAGCTTCTGCCGCAGATCAGGACGCCGATTTTGTCCGTTTGCTGACAAACCGTTTTGATCTGGATTTCTTCTATAAAAAAGTAGACGTTCAGGCGGCGGCGGAAACAACAGGATTATCCCTTGAGGAAGCGGGGCGGGTTCACCGCTACGCCTTTTTTAATGAAATTTCAGAAGCTAAAGGCTTTACCAGAATCGCTGTCGGGCATAACAGCGATGACAACGCGGAACTGTTTCTGATGAACCTTTTAAGGGGGAGCGGTCCATCCGGCCTGAAAGGCATGCAGCCGGTTAGCGGCAATATTATCCGCCCCCTGATTCAGACAAACCGCAAGACAATTATGCACTGCCTGGCAGAAAATCAAATCCCTTATCGAACCGATCACACAAATACAGATTCCACGTTTTTGAGGAACCGGATTCGGCATGAGCTGCTCCCATTGCTCGAGCAAAATTATAATCCGGCAATTCGCTCGGCCATCAACCGGATGACTGAAATTTTCAGCTCTGAACAGGATTGGCTGAATACCCTGGTTGATCAGTCTCTGCTCCGAGCGGGGGGGTCCTTTAAGCAACGGGAACAGGAACTCTCCATTGCTGAACTGAAAAAATTAAAACCGGCTCATCTGAGACGTTTGCTGCGACGAGTAATTGAAACACTCAAAGGTGACCTGCGCGGCATCACATACTACCATATCGACGCTGCAGCCCGCCTCGTCCATAATTGCCGAAAAACTGCCTGGATCGACCTGCCGGCGCGAATCCGGCTGGAAAAATGCGATCATTACCTTAGGGTCCGCCAGGAATCTCATAATCTCAGAAAATCTCATCCATTACCCAGCACCCCGGTATACCGTTATACTATTAATTTTGAGGATTTTCCGATTCACTTTCCGATTCCTGAAATTCAGGGTTATCTTTCTCTCAGCCGTATATCAAGGGATCAGACACCCAAATTCCCAAATCGCGCCGAAAGCCGGGAGGATTATCAGCATGATCAAAGGACCGCCTATATGGACCTTGACCGGATTCTCCCGCCCCTTACGGTCAGGAACCCCGAACCCGGAGATCGTTTAATGCCTTTGGGAATGAAGGGCTCCCAAAAAATAAAAGACTATTTCATCAACCAAAAGGTCCCCAGACAAAGAAGGCCTTTTTTCCCGGTGCTCTGCAGCAAAAACAGGCTTATCTGGCTGGCCGGGCATGTTGTTTCAGAAAAAGTCAAAATCACGCCAGCGAGTTCCCATATTCTCAAGGCCGAATTCAAAACAGAAAAATAAGTTAAACGCATTGAATCAAAAAAATCGGGGGCCTGGATCATTTCCCCGTCAAATCATTTTAATTCTGAATAAAATTCATTGTTGCGTTTCCAAATTTTTATTATCTATAATATAGAATTTTAGCTACTCAAGAATTTTGGAGGTAACCACCCTTGAACAATTTTAACAAGAACCTAGCGCTGTGGATTGTCATCGTGCTCATGATGATCCTGCTATACAACATATTCAGCCAACAACAGACCAGTCACGCTCAAGTCGACTACACCGAATTCCTTTCCATGGTCAGCAACGGAGAGATTGAACGCACCGTTATACAGGGGCAGGAACTGACGGTTACCGATGATAAAGGAAACCGTTTTCATGTTTATGCTCCGCAGGATAATGATTTGATCAGCCTCTTGAGAAACAAAGGCGTCTCAATAGAGGCCAAGCCGGAACAGGAGACCCCATGGTTTGTGTCCGTGCTGGTCTCCTGGCTGCCGATGATCCTTCTTATTGCCATATGGATTTTCTTTATGCGGCAGATGCAGGGGGGCGGCGGAAAAGCGCTTTCCTTTGGTAAAAGCAGCGCCCGCATGCTCTCAGATCAGGTGGAAAAAATCACTTTTAAGGATGTGGCCGGCGTGGATGAAGCCAAGGAGGAGGTCGCAGAACTCGTTGAGTTTCTAAAAGATCCAAAAAAATATACAAAACTGGGCGGACGAATTCCCAAAGGCGTTCTAATGGTGGGTGGGCCGGGTACGGGCAAAACCCTTCTGGCCCGCGCTATTGCCGGGGAGGCCGGGGTGCCCTTTTTCAGCATCAGCGGTTCCGACTTTGTGGAAATGTTTGTCGGCGTTGGCGCATCACGGGTGCGCGACTTGTTCGTCCAGGGTAAAAAAAACGCCCCTTGTCTCATTTTCATTGATGAGATTGATGCTGTTGGAAGGCATCGCGGCGCCGGCTTGGGAGGCGGGCATGATGAGCGCGAACAGACCCTTAATCAGCTGCTGGTTGAAATGGACGGCTTTGAATCCAATGAAGGTGTCATTCTGATTGCCTCGACAAACCGACCTGATGTACTGGATCCAGCCCTGCTGCGGCCCGGCCGCTTTGACCGCCAGGTCGTGGTGCCCATGCCTGACATCAAAGGCCGTACCGAGATCATCAAAGTCCATCTGAAACGCAGCCCCATTGAGCCCACGGTCAACCCTGAAATCCTTGCCAAAGGAACGCCCGGATTTTCAGGTGCAGATCTTGAAAACATGGTTAATGAGGCAGCCCTGATCGCGGCAAAAAAGGATAAGGAACGCGTGGGCATGGATGATTTTGAGGATGCCAAGGATAAAATTTTCATGGGTCTTGAACGCAAATCCAAGGTCATGAGGGAAGAGGATAAAAAGACCACTGCCTACCATGAAGGCGGCCATGCTTTGGTTGCCCGGTTCCTGCCGGAAACCGACTCCATTAATAAAATCACCATTATTCCCCGGGGCAGGGCTGCAGGAGTAACCTGGTTCCTTCCCGAAGAAAAGGATTTCCGTTACAAGGATCAGTTGATGAGTGAACTCTCTGTTGCCATGGGCGGCCGGGTGGCGGAAGAAATTGTCTTCGGCCGGATCAGTACAGGAGCCGCCAATGACATCAAGCAGGCAACGGAACTTGCGCGTAACATGGTCCGCAACTGGGGAATGAGTGAGACACTCGGACCTCTGGCTTATGGGCAGCAGGATGAACAGATTTTTCTGGGTCGAGAGATCGCCCAGCATCGTGATTATTCCGAAGACACGGCCAAACTGATCGACTCGGAAATAGGGCGGCTGGTCAAAGCGGGTTACCAGCGCGCCAAAGAAATTTTGGTCGAAAACCGCGATATTCTTGATAGTCTGACCGAACTTTTGCTTGAAAAAGAAACTGTCATGGGCAAAGAGCTTGACGAACTCATTTATGCCATGCGACCCGGGATAATCCTTCCTTCGGATCCAAGCGGCAAACCCGGCCCAAACACCGAAGCAGAGACTGTAACCGAGACCGCAACGGATGAGGAGAATGAACAACCATCAGCTGGCGTGGCAGACGCATAGTCTTGAATTAGGTCCACGAACCCGCATTATGGGTATATTAAACATTACACCGGACTCGTTTTCCGATGGCGGCCGGTACTTTGCCCATGAAGCAGCTCTTGCTCATGCGGAACAGATGGTTGCTGATGGTGCAGACATCATAGATATCGGAGGTGAATCCACCCGGCCCTATTCCGAGCCAATAGGGATTGAGGAAGAATGCCGCCGCGTTTTGCCTGTAATTAAAAAACTGTCCTCCCGGATCGGAGTGCCCATTTCCATTGACACCACGAAGGCGGAAATTGCCCAACAGGCTATATCTGCCGGCGCCTCTATTGTAAACGACATCAGTGCGCTGCGGTTTGATCCGGAACTAGGCGGGGTGATAGCAGAAAACAATGCCCTGTTGATTCTGATGCACATGAAAGGAATGCCGGCAGACATGCAGGTAGCACCGGTCTACGAGGACTTGATCGGGGAAATTACTTCATTTCTGAGCCAGGCTATTGCCCGGGCGGAATCCTGCGGCATCGACAGGAATAATCTCATCATTGATCCAGGTATCGGCTTCGGCAAAACCATTGAGCACAATCTCTGTATCATCAACCGGCTTAGGGATTTTCTTCACCTGGAGGTGCCGATCATGATCGGCACCTCCAGAAAAGCCTTTATTCGCAAAATTTTGTCATTGCCGGGCTCGGAGGAAATTTCGCCAATGCATTCCTCTGTTGAGACCGGAACCCAGGCATCGGTTGCAGCAGCCATCATGAATGGAGCCCATATGGTGCGGGTCCATGATGTGGCCAATACCAGGAGCACCATTAAAATTGCCGATGCTATCAAGAATGCTTATCCGGCCGACACCAACCATCACGCTTAAACTTGATATTAGATGCTGCACTGGAGTCACATGGGGTTTTCCGGACGGTTTTTAGGAGGAATCATCTTGATCCTGCTGCTGCAATCTGGAACGGGACGGCTAATGGCGATGGATGAAACGGCTGCTTTGCTGACAGATGCTGCTCCGGGAACGGAAATGGTTATGCCCAAGGCAGGGGCCCACCTCTTTGAGGCGTCATCCCTGGACCAGGGAATCAGCAAACAGCGGTTCAAAAACCTGGAAATTCAAATTTACAACAATTCACGGAAAACCCTTGTCCATCCCCGAACAATCGCAATAACCATACTTGGACCGCCATTTGATCCGGGAAGGGCAGCAGCGCTTGAAAACGAAATTGCCGCCTACATTAATGTAGCTGGTTTCTCTCCGGGTTTTTATGTGAGACCGGCAAAAGTCCTTCTGCCCAAAGGCTATGTTCTGGTTGATGCCAATCCGGAGCTTTTTGTTGTTGAAATCAAGGGCGGGCGATGACCCCTGCCATGGCAGGAAAGGATAATTTGCGTTGCTGCTTGTAATTGATGTCGGCAATACTCATACAGTTATTGGCGTGTTTCAGCAGAACCATCTGGTCCGGGACTGGCGGGTTCACACTGAACCCGGGGCCACTGCGGATGAGTTTCATTTTCTTGTAATGTTTATGTTTAAGGAAGCCGGAATTGATCCGCAGCAGGTCAAAAAAACCGTCATCTCCTGCGTTGTCCCGCCGCTTGTCAACATGCTGGCAGCATACTGCAAACGCTATTTGAATCATCTTCCCCTGTGGATTTCGCCTGAGACGGTTAAAATTCCAATCCTGTATGACAATCCGGGAGAGGTAGGGGCGGACCGGCTGGTCAATGCCGTTGCTGCTTACCGTCGTTACCCCGCCAGTTTGATTGTTATCGATTTTGGCACAGCAACAACCTTTGATGTCATCTCAGAAAAAGGCGAATATATCGGAGGAGCCATATCGCCGGGCATCGGCATTTCTGCAGAAGCCTTGTTCAGCCGGGCCTCCAAACTACCGCGCGTGGAGTTTCTGCCGCCGCCAGGGGTGATCGGCACCAATACCGCAGACAGCATGAAATCCGGTATTATTTTCGGCTATGCCGAAATGGTGGACGGAATGGTCAAACGGATTCAGCGGGAATTGCATCCGGCGGTTCCACGGGTCATTGCTACCGGTGGGATGGCAGGGATCATGAAAGATCATTGCCGAACCATTGAATTCGTTGAATCCGGATTAACCCTGGAAGGCTTGCGGATTGTCAGCGAACAGGAAGAAACATAAATAAAAAAGGAAAATCAGCTCATTCCCATCTGAGATTCAATACGGCGGATCTCGTTTTGAACGCGTTTTTTCTCAGCTTCGGACAGATCCTTGTCGGCCAGCTTCCGCCGAAGGGCCAGAAGAATCATTTCCTCCCGGTAATCATTGCAGGTATAATTCTTGTTTTCCGCCATTAACCAACCTATATTTTCCCGAACTTCTGGGCGCTCTCTTTAAATACATCATAAAAAAGGTCCCTCTCATTGATGCCGCGCGTCAAAATCCTGTCCAGGCTGCCAATATCTTTCGGGTTAATTGTAATATTGACGCTTTTTAAGAAGGCTGTCATATAATCCATAGTGGGGAACCGATCCGAGATCAAGGCCACATAAATATTGCGCCGCACATCCATTGCCAGGCGCTCCAGGTAAATCAGGATCCCGTTGGCATCGGGTTCACTGGCATCAAAACGTTCATTGACCAGAACCAAATCGTATTCATGATATTTCATTTTTCGCAGTGCATCCCGAACACCCTCGGGCTCGGTGATATGATATTCCATGAGATCCAAAGTTTCTTTAATGACCTTACACCGCTCTGGATCAGGCTCACATAAAAGGGCTGTTTTTCCCTCTTCTTCTAAAAAATCAAAGGGCCTTTCGCTTGCATCATAGGCCTGCTCATCCACCGACCGACCATAAAGATCCAGGCCTTGATCAACCACGGATGAAAACCCTGACGAGCTTTGCCCTTCGGCCGATTCCGGACGCAGGTCAATCGTTATCTTTGTCTTGCACTTAGGGCAGCGAAACGATGAGACTTTGCCCACCGGAATTTTTTCATCCGCGATTGTAAGTCGGCTGCCACACTCTTCACATGTAATTTCCATATATTGCTTCCCCCGGGATCGCCATCCGGATTCCCAGCCTGTGTATCAGCTAGCGCCCCTGTCTTTTGTTATAGCTCATATCAATCTCAAGCTTGTCAATATCCGTAGTGGTCTCTCCTCTTGAGCTTTTGATTCCGTCGATACCCCGGCCGACAATGGATCGGCGTGAGGCATAGGCCAGTGCCGTATCCTCGGTAATCAGGCCCTTCTCGTAAAGCCCGATGATGTAGTTGTCAAAGGTTGTCATCCCAAAAGCCGAGCCCGCTTCCATAATATCATAGAACGTGCCGCCTTCGTCTTCTCCGTTCAATATCGCGTCTTTTACCCGCAGACTGGTGCCCATTATCTCAAAAGCGGCCACGCGGCCTCCGCCCAGCTTGGGCAGCAGGCGCTGACAAACGACATATTTGAGCGCTCCGGCCAAACGGGTTCGAATCTGATTCTCTTCTTCTATGGAAAACATTCCAAGAATCCGGTTAACGGTCTGAGAGGCATCCGTGGTATGCAGGGTGGTCAACACCAAATGGCCTGTTTCCGCCGCATTCAAACCGATTTCAATGGATTCCCGATCCCTCATTTCGCCCACAAGAATTACCTTCGGCGCTTGACGCAGGGCTGCTCTCAGGCCATGGGAGAAAGAGCTGAAATCCGTGCCCATCTCCCTTTGATTAAAGGTTGCTTTTTTATGGGTATGCACATATTCAATAGGGTCTTCCAGAGTAATTATGTGAGCGGACTTCTGCTTGTTGATTTCCTCCAAAATCGCGGCCAGCGAGGTCGTCTTGCCGGTACCCGTGGCTCCGGTAAAAAAAACAATGCCGTTTCGTTCCTGGGCCATTTTAAAAAAAATCTCAGGAAGCCCCATTTCTTTTATTGTAGGCACTTTCGTCTCAAGCTGCCGAAGAACAATGGAGTAGTCGCCGGAGCGGGAAAATACATTGACCCGAAAACGGGCTTTGCCCGGAAGGGAGTAGGAAAGATCGCAGGAGCCCTCTTTGATCAACGCTTCGGTCAGCCGGCGGTCACGATTGACCAGATTAAGGGCCACCATCTCGGTCTGAAACGGTGTCAGGGACTTTAACGGCGGCTTCATATCCACCCCCACCAGTTCTCCAAAAGTTTCCACCTGAAGCGGTTTGCCTACGGTGAAATTCAAATCGGAAACGCTCTGGTGTGAATCGAGCATGGTGGTCAGTAAATAATCGACTTCTTGCTTTCTCACGATAATCTCCTTAATGGCATGGCAGAGAAGCCCAGCCTTTTCGGATCCAATTCGGGGCTGCGGTTCTCAAGCCTCTGTAAAATCAGCCGGAGGAGCTTCCAGCAAGGCCCGGAAGCGCTGTTTCTCGTTTGACTTCAGATAGCTGTCCTCCGCGCTGATGCAACCCCGGTTATAAAGATCCATAATGGCGTCATCCAGAACCTGCATCCCGTATTTTTTCCCGGTTTGCATTGACGAGGCCAGTTGATGCGTTTTTTGTTCGCGGATCAGGTTGCGGACCGCCGGCGTGGCAATTAAAATCTCCAAAGCCGGAATCCGGCCCTTTCGGTCAATCCGTTTAAAAAGCACCTGGGCCACCACCGCCCGGATGGATTCTGAAAGGTTGGAGCGGACCTGGGCCTGCTGATTTTCCGGAAAGACTTCAACAATCCGGTCCACGGTTTTCATGGCGCTTGAGGTATGCAGGGTTGCAAACACGAGGTGACCGGTTGCCGCTGCTTCAATAGCAAGGGAAATCGTTTCAAGATCCCGCATTTCGCCTACCAGAATAATATCCGGGTCCTCCCTTAATGCCCCTCTGAGGGCCGCACTAAAGGATTTCGTATGCATTCCGATCTCACGCTGGTTGATAATGCAGCCCCGGCTTTCATGAACGAATTCAATCGGATCTTCCACCGTAATCACATGATCCTTGCGCAGCCTGTTGGCTTCATCAATAACCGCCGCCAGAGTTGTTGATTTCCCGCTGCCGGTGGGTCCTGTAACAACGACAAGCCCCCGGGGAAGCGAGGCCAGTTTGGCCACGACAGGCGGCAAGCCCAGCTGCTCGCAGTTCATGATATTGTTTGGGATCTGGCGGAATACGGCAGCGACCCCGTTTCGCTGCATGAAAAAATTGGCCCGGTAGCGGGCCAGGCCCGGAATCTCGTAGCCGAAATCCACGTCCCCGGTTTCTTCAAAAACCTTGATTTTATCCTCAGGCGCAATCTCATATAACATACTTCGAAGATCATCGTTTTCCAGCAGCTTGTACTTGACACGCTCGACATCGCCGCGGATACGCAAAGCCGGCTGCTGGCCGGCAATCAGATGAAGGTCTGATGCGCCTTGATCGTTCATCAGTTTAAAAAACGCATCAATTTTCGCCATGGGCTTCTCCTGCGAAGACTAGTGAAAAAGATTTATGACAATGCATGAGATATCTGTAAGAGACTCTCGACAAGAAAAATTTTTAAAAAAACAACCCCCAGCAAAACGATGATGGGGGAGAAGTCGATGCCGCCGAAAGCTGATGGAATCCGCTTCCGGATTTGATACAGCACGGGTTCAGTGACTTGATTAATAAACCGGACAATTGGATTGAACGGGTCCGGATTCACCCAGGATAATATGGCCTGTGCTATAACGATCCACATGAAAAGGGTAAGTCCGATATTGATGATTTCCGCAAACGCTCTGATCAGGTTTCCTATAATAAACATACCGCTACCAATTCGTTAAAATTTAACTTACGCTCCCTGCTTTTATCGGCAGTTGGAGAAAATGAATTTAGATTGCCCAGACAAAACTGTGAGGTAATTTTTTATAAATGATAGAATCACCTTAAGTCAAGGCTTTCCATTAAATCGATTGACAATCCGGCTATAAAGAGGCTATCACTCAGCTGCAGGAGAGCCTTCTCCGCATCC
>JAGYOT010000599.1 GCA_018399455.1 Desulfobacterales bacterium | reverse complement strand
GGGCGCCCATCCAAAGCTCAGCCCAGGGGGTATCTGTTTGCAGCTCCCCAAGAAGATCCTGAATAAATGTATACGACCCCCATGCATAGTCCTGAATTTCATTTTTCAACCAAAGCGGCTTTTTCTCCATTAACGGCTGCCTTGTTTGTTAGTTTAAAAACTGGCCATTCTCGTAAATCAGCTTTTTCCCACCGGATTTAAGGATGGCCGTTACCCGTTTTTTTTCTGTGTTAACGATATCCCAATGCAGGGCTGAATCATTGAAGCCGAGTTCGCTTTTTCGTTCTTTAGTCAGTTCCGCGGACTTTCCGCTGAAGGTGTCGGAATAGGAAGCCCCCAGGGCGATATGGGAATTCCCGTATTTGCCGCCGAAGTTTTCGTCAAACAGCGTGTTGGCCATGAATCGGTCAATTTTGGAAAACCGGCGGTCCGTTAGGGAAAATTCCCCGATTTTGTCAGCCCCGTTATCCATGGCGAGCTGTTTTTTAAGAAAGTTTTCCCCCGCTTCTGCAGAAGCGTTTAAGACTTTGCCGTTCTTGAATTCAAGCCTGATACCCTTAACAAAATTGCCGCTGCGGTAAGAAGGCTGGTCCGCGTAGTATATACCGCTCGTGCCGCGCCAGTCCGGGGAGATGAAAAGCTCAAAGCTGGGAATGTTGTGGCCGGAGACCCCGATCCATCGTCGTTTTTCTCCGGGAGTAATCATAAGATCCACATTGGCGGACTCCATATGGAAGTTTTCGACAGAGAGCCGGTTGAGCCATTTTTTAAGGGTCTGGGCGTGCCTGAAGATTTCATTCCAGTGGGCGATCGGTTCTTTCCGGTTTAAAAAGCAGGCTTTTATGATCTGCCTGGCATATTCTTTCACAGAAATGCCGGCATGGGAAGCCAGTTCTTCAGTGGGATACACAGCCAGGGTCCAGCTGAAAAGGCCTTGCTCTTCTCTTTTGTCCAGGATGTCGCGTAAGGGCTTCCGGGCTTTTACCGGGATAGCAATTTTTGACGGGTCAACACTGCTTAAATGCGTGAGCGATTGCGGCCCTAATATAGCAATACTGCCGTTCAAACTTTGATAGAGTTCCTCTTCGCCGGGAGGGATAAAGCTCAGTTGGCGGGGGGTTGAGCCGTTGTAAAACGGGGTTTCCATCGAGGGTGTATACATCATCCGCTGGACTGGGTGAAGTCCCATTTCAAGCAGTTTGCCAAATAACGCTTCAACCAGGCCGATGGCGGGAAGATCCCAGCGGATCAATATGATATCCCCTTTTTTGATTTTTCCGCTCCTGGCTGTCTTTAACCCCCAAATCAGGACGTCGGCATAGCGTTGAATCTGTTTTTCTGTCAGCATGGCTTCTCCTGTTCAGCCCCCGGCGTTCGTCCACCACAGCAGAGCCTCCCTGAAGCCATTCTGTTTATCGGTGGACCGGATGATATCCGGATAACATATTATTGATTGACAGTAAAACCCATTTCATCCATGGTAGTCTCCGTACAAGGCGCTATTCAAACAATTATAAATTAAATATCATAAAAGAAAAAATATTCAAGGTCAACCCGGCAATCAATGGTAAACGGGATCGGTTATTTTCATACCCGGGAGGGTGCGGCTATCCGGTATGCGGTCAGTACCCCGGCTGTACCGGCGCCTGCGG
>JAGYOT010000598.1 GCA_018399455.1 Desulfobacterales bacterium | reverse complement strand
TAAAATTGTCAAAGAGCATATTCCCTGGAGTCATCAGGGTAACTTTTAAAAATGAGCTGAATAGATACAACTCTTTTTCGGTTTTTGACTTCTGGCTGGGGTGTTTCTGTAAAGGAGACGGATTTGTCTGTTAAGCTCCATTTTTTCCATTTTGTCGGGGGATCATGGCGATAAACACACTGCCGGGGCCGGTATGCGTGGCAATTGAGGCGCCAAGCTCTGCCAGTAAGATGGTTTCCGGTGATTGGCCGACAGCTGCGGCAAGCTTCTCCCTGGTCAACATGGCTTCTTCCAGGTTGCCGGCATAGGCCATCCAGGTCTCGCAGTTTCTATACTTCTGGTGGTTTTCCTCCGCCATGGAGACCATGTGCGAAAGCGCCTGCTTTTTGCCGCGATGCCGCTCGACCGGCTCCAGGCGGGCGTTTTTCAACTGAATGATCGGTTTAACGCTGAGCATGTTGCCCAGGAAGGCTTCCAAGGCATTGACCCTGCCGCCTTTTTTAAGCCACACCAGGTTGTCCACCGTAAACACCATGAAGGCATTCTGCTGAAAAGGGGCGAGGCGATCTTTCAGGGAGGCCGGTGGCAAACCATTGCGTAAGAATTCCACCGCCTTTTTGACCAAAAGGCTGAGACTGACGGTGACGCTGCCAAGATCCAGGACATGAACCCGCTTTGCATCCTGTTCTCCCATGAATTCGCGTGCCGACCAGGCACTTTTATAGTTTCCCGAGAGCTCCCTGGACAGGTGCAGGGAGACGACTTCGTCATAGCGCTTAAGCAGATTGTCAAACAGTTTTGTGCATTCATAGGGATAAAAAGGGGAGGTGGATACATCCTTTTTTTTCCGCAGCTTTTTAAGCACATCCTTGTTGGTGATGGTTTTTCCGTGCAGATGATCCTTTCCCTCTGCGAGAATATGAACGGGCAGAATATGAACCCCCAGCTGTTCGATCATGCCGGGGGGGAAATCTGCCGCCGAGTCGCAAACAACCGCGATGTTTTTTGCCATACATACCTCTTTGATCTTTTGCTGTTAATGTATAAAAGCTAAAAGGTCCAACCCTTAGCTGCTGTTGTTATTTCTGTCAAGCTGTTATTGGGCGAGATATCCGGCAGATACCCGCCAATCTCAACTTATCGGATGGATGGAGGGATTTCTTTAGCCTATTTTGAAAAAAAAGAGGTGGGGCGGATTCGCCTTTTATCGTCAAAGGCAATGCCTTCTGCCATAAGCAGGGCCTGCTTCATGTCCGGGCCGCCCTGGAATCCGCCAAGCGTCAGGTCGGAGCGAACCGCCCGGTGGCATGGCACAAGCAGGGGGAACGGATTTTTTGCCAGGGCGTTGCCCACGGCCCTGGCCCTGTTCTTATTACCAAGAAATGCGGCAATGTTTTGGTAGGAGCTGACGCTACCCCTTGGGATCCGATTCTCCGCGTGAAGAACCGCCTGCTGAAACACGGAGCACAAGCGCCAGTCAAGGGCATCAAGCGAAAATTCCACCGATTTCCCCTCAAGAAGGGCCTTTATTGAAAAAGCAATCTCCTCGATCCTCTGGCAGGAAGCATCCGGTGCATCCGGATAAGCCTGACGAATCCTGTCCCGGGCTGAAATCCCGGGGCCGGAGAGAAAAATTCTTTGAATCCGTGGAA
>JAGYOT010000597.1 GCA_018399455.1 Desulfobacterales bacterium | reverse complement strand
CGGTGCGAGTGATATCGACCGGCTGGTTGAAATATTAAAAGATGACCAGAAGCGGCAGGAACTGATTGATCGGCTGGAGTCCGGCAAGGCGGGCGCCCCGGCCGGTGAAACCGATGTGGAAGAAAGTTCCGAGAAAGCCCCTTTGTCCGAATCCCTGTGGACGGAGATCACGGAGACCGGGCAGGAGGCGGCGGCCTATGTGGAGGAAACCCTCACGTCACCTTCGGCCTTGCTGGCGCTTGTCAAGCGAACTGTTATCAGCCTGTTTTTGATCATTGCCGTATATCTGTTGTGGCGGCTGGTCAGGGGTCAAATACTTCCCCGCGTGCAGTCCGTATGGGCGCTGAAAATTTTATCCGCGGTCATATTCGGGCTGGCAATGGCTGCCGGCCTGCTCGCCACTTGGGGTGTCGATATGTATACCCTGGTGATGACCGGCCCGGGACGGACAATTCTCGCAAGCCTCACTAGTACCATATTCGTTGTGGCCATCGCCTACGCCGCCTGGGAGTTCATCAACCGCATGCTCTACAGGTATATCGCCCGGCTGACTTGGGGCGACGCCTGGGGCCGACGGCTGCAGACCGTGCTGCCGCTTATCCGGAGCGGGCTTCTGGCGGTTCTTCTTGTCATTACCGCGCTGGTGATTCTTTCGGAGCTGGGAATCAATATCGCACCGCTGCTGGCCGGTGCCGGCATTGTCGGCCTGGCCATCGGCTTTGGTGCCCAGACCCTGGTCAAGGACCTTTTGACCGGTATTTTCGTTCTTCTGGAAAATACTATCAATGTGGACGACTGGGTAATCCTGGGCGGCCATGACGGGCAGGTAGAGGGATTGACGATTCGGCATGTCATGGTGCGCGACATCTACGGGAACTTACATACCGTGCCCTGGAGCTCCGTGGTCTCGATTACCAACCAGACCCGGGACTTCGGATATGCGGTGGTGGAAGTGGGGTTTGCGTACCGGGAAAATATCGACGAGGTAATTTCCGTGGTTAAGCAGGTGGCAGATGAGATGCGGCAGGACCCGGATATCAAGGCGGGTATTTTAAGCGAACTTCAGATACTGGGGTTGATCGAGCTGGGCGACTCTTCCGTGGTGGTGCGAACGCGCTTTAAGACTCAGCCCTTCTTGCGCTGGCGCCTGGAACGGGACTTCCGCCGGCGGATCAAAAACCGGTTTGACGAACTGGGCATCGAGATCCCGTATCCTCATCAGACGGTCTATTTCGGAGTCAACAAGCAGGGCGAGGCCCCGCCCGCCCGGATAGAGATCAAGGGGGAAGCGGGTTCGGAAGAGGCTTAATGCCGTTCCTTTGGGTGCCACGGATGATCGGCCCCGGCCCCCGGCCGTTAGAGGGGAGTAAAAATGGCGCATGTATGCCCGTTCTGGATTGGCTATTTGTTGGCCAGTCCATTAAGAAAGCTGATCCAGCATCCGGAAGGCATCCTGGGGCCTTGCATCGAGCCGGGCATGACCGTGCTGGATGCCGGCTGCGCCATGGGGTTTTTCAGTCTGCCCATGGCCGAAATGGTCGGGGCCGGCGGCAAGGCGGTCTGTGTGGATTTTCAGCCCAGGATGCTCCGGGTCCTTGAGAAGAGGGCGGAAAAAGCGGGGCTTTTGGCCAGGATTGAAACCAGGGAATGCGATCACGCATCGCTCCACTTG
>JAGYOT010000596.1 GCA_018399455.1 Desulfobacterales bacterium | reverse complement strand
GCTGGCTCATTGAACTCCATCCGTATAAAACATATCCGCTGTCAATGAGGTAGCGAACCCTGGCAGCGGATACGGTAAAATTTCAATTCAGGGGGACGGAGTTTCACCCTGTCCCCCGATACCTGCCTTCTGATTTAGTCGGTCAGCACCACAAAGCTGCCGTCCTTTACCGTGAGCAGCTCAAAAGCGGATTTATCAAGCCCGCAGTGATCGGTCGGGGAAAATTCAAATATACCGCCAATTCCGACGAAACGGGTGTTTTCCAGATAATCCCGGATCCCGGCCCTGTCATCGCCAACTTTCTCAAGCGCAGCCGCAATCAGATGCATGCCGTCCCAGGCGTGGCCGCCAAACGTGCTGACATGATCATTGAACTGTTTCTCGTAGTTGGTCTTGTACTGCATGAGGACCTCTTTCTGCGGGTGATCATCCGGCAGGCTTTTTGCCGCCATAATCCGACCGGCCGGAAATATGGAGCCCTCGGCCGCCTCACCGGCAGCCTCGGCATACTTGACGTTGGCAAATCCATGGCTCTGATAGAGCGGCATCCCCAGGCTGAGCTGCCGCATATTTTTAGGGACTATGGACTGGGCAGGGACAATCGACCAGTTGACCATCGCCTGGGCGCCTGAGCTTCGGATCTTGACAAGCTGCGCGGTCATATCGGTGGCGCCGGGGCTATAGGTTTCATCGGCAACGATCTCAATTTCATAGCCTTCGGCCAGCCCTTTCAACTGCTCGCGGCCCGCCGCCCCGAAACCGGTCGTCCCGGTGAGAATGCCGATCTTTGATATGCCGTTGGCCCTCATGTGGTCATAAATTTTGCGCACCGCATCCGAGTCGTTCTGTCCCATTTTAAAGGTCCATCTTCGCTCTTCCGGCGGATTGGTAATCTTGGCTGCTGCCGCGCAGGACAAAAGCGGCACACCGGCCTTTTCCGCCACCGGAATGGCGGCAAGCGAGGTACCGCTTCGTGAGGGGCCGATGATGGCGCATACCTTATCTTTTTGGATCAGCTTTTTTACCGCATTGACGGCCCTGGTATTTTCCCCCTGGGTATCTTCAATGTGCAGAACAATTTTATGGCCGTTGATGCCGCCATTGGCATTGATTTTGTCGGCCACCATTCTGGCGGTATTGCGCTCCGGTTCGCCAAGCCAGGAGGCCTTGCCGGTCACCGCAAACGCACATCCGACATGATAGGCTTCCGGTTCGGCATAAACCATCGTTGACGGAAATACAAAAAGGATAGCCATGAATACGAAAAAAATTAGTTTTTTCAAAACACCCTCCCCCTGTTTGTTATCGGTTAACCCCAATCACGGCGAAAAACTCCCGGCCTGCAGAAACGGGCCAGCAGCCCGTCCCCCCGGTTTGACTACACACTCAAAACCTTGTGCTCATCGACCACGCGGATATCGTTTTCAAAGAGCACCTCCACGGCCTTGTCCAGATCATCAAAACGCAGAATAAGAATGGCCTCGTCCATGTGCTTTTCCGCCACCACATACATATACTCCACATTCAGATCGGCGCGCTCGATGATGGTCAAAAGATTTCCCAGGGCGCCCGGCACATCCGGGATGGCAACCGCGAGAACATCTGATACCTTAACCGTAAACCCCTGATCCTTCAAAACCTGGCGGGCTTTTTCCGTGTCTGTGACAATCAGCCGCAGG
>JAGYOT010000595.1 GCA_018399455.1 Desulfobacterales bacterium | reverse complement strand
TTACCATTACCGCCTTGTCGCCGGAAACGTTCAGGGAATGACCCTTGGGGAGGACATGACCTTCACCACGTTGGGGCTTCCTGTCGTCTTCGGCAATATCGACGGCAGCGCGGATGGTAAGGTGGGTCTGTCGGATGCGGTTTTGGCCTTGAAAATTTGCGCCGGCCTGGCACCTTCCGATGTGGTTTCAGCCGCAGAGATCGATGGAGACGGCAGGATTGGCCTGCCTGAGGCGATTTACGCAATACAGAAGACGGCCGGTCTACTCGACAAGACCACACGGGTTCAGCCGTCGGACCTACAGTATCTTGGTGCATTCCGGCTACCCGACGCGGCGGAGCGGCCACAGACTTTTGCCTACGGCGGAAATTCAATGACCTACAACCCTTCCGGCGATCCGTTGAACAGCGATCCATACCCGGGATCACTGTTTTTGATGGGCCATGACCGCCAGCCCTACGGAGATTTACCGGACGGCAACCAGGTGGCCGAAATCACCATTCCCGTTCCGGTTATATCAGGCGACGTGAATGATCTGAATCAAGCGGAATTCATCCAGCAATTCCATGACGTGACACACGGATACTTTACCAATGCCGAAGAGATTATCCGGACGGGAATGCAATACCTCGATGTTGCTGCAACCGGGCCGAAGATCCATCTGGTATGGGGCTGTCATTTTGAACCGGAAACGTACACAGGAACCCATGCATGGTTTAATCCCGACCTGTCATCGCCCGCCTTCCAGGGCCCCTGGCTCATCGGAAATCAGTCCTTCTACCATGTAACCGGATATCTGTTTGAAATACCGACGTCATGGGCGGATCAGCATGTAAACGGAAAATATCTTGGAACAGGACGATTTCGTGACGGCGGATGGTCCGGCATGGGGCCGGCCCTGTTTGCCTTCCGGCCCTGGGTGGACGGCAGCGGTACTGCCCCGCCACCGGGAGCCGACCTCGAAGCGACAACCCTGCTACGCTACCAGGATACACAGTCCACCAGCAACATAGAAAATTGCATGGATGGCTATCAGCATCCCGATGAATGGGAAGGCGTTGCGTGGATCACGTCCTCCACCGGCAAAACAGCGGTTTTGGTGGCGGGCACCAAGGCGACAGGCGCAAAATACTGGTACGGATGGAGCAACCTTGCCAGTCCGGAGGATCCTTGCATCGAGGAAGCGATTCAGGACCAGTTCACCGCCTGCCGGCTGGCCGACGGTACGCCCTGCCCGCCGGAGGATTTGCATGAATGTTCGGAGCACACCGATTACCGCGGATGGTGGAGCAGCCGCTTCGATGCACAGTTTATCCTGTATGATCCAGACGACCTGGCAAAAGTTGTGGCAGGCGAAATGAATGCCTGGGATCCTCAGCCCTATGCCGTGATGGACATAGACGAACACCTTTTTCTCAATCCCGCCGGTGTCGAGCCGGAAATGCTGGGAAGCGGAGATCAACGCAGGATGAGAATCGGCCCGGTAACATACGACAGAGGCAATGACCTCTTGTATGTCGTCGAATTGTTCACAGACGGCGCCAAACCGGTGGTTCATGTCTGGAAAATATTATAAGGTTCCTCCCAATTCTACAAATTTGTAACTTCCTTACCGATTTCGGCCCGGAGCCGTTTTCGGTAAAATCAAGCCTCTCGTCGGTGAACCCTCGCACGCGCGGGTAGCAG
>JAGYOT010000594.1 GCA_018399455.1 Desulfobacterales bacterium | reverse complement strand
GGGCACCTATGGCAAAGCCGAATCCCAGAAGAGGCCGCTTACATGAGGCTTCCAAATATTCGGTCCATAGACCCCGTCTTCCAGTCATGCTGCTCAGGTCCTCAACCTGCTTGTCCCTTAAAATAAGAGATGTCCGTGTCTGATGATCCAGGCTGAGAAAAAGGGTGATACCAATAAGAACAAACACCATTACAAGGCCTTTTCTGCGGGTGAAAACCAAACAGTAGCATACACCAAACCAGAACGACCACCAGCTGGCAAGGCTCCATGATATGACAAGAAGAAAAAACGCCAGTCCCAGCTGGAGCAAGAATTTTTTATTAACGGTTTGTCTTTGCACAAGAATCAAAGAAGCAAAAAAACAAGCAATTAGCGCCGCAGTGGCACCAAACCCATTGAGCCTCAACTTAAGGCTGAAGCCGATCAACAGGATAAGCCCCGTCCAGTTGGCCATGATGGTGGGCCACATGATCAACTTTACCCGGCGGATGCTTTCCTCTAAGGATTCTGCTGAAGTGCAGAAATACAGGACTGCGGCAGACATGGCTGCCGCCTCTATTGCGCGGTACAGGGAATACTCGGGATTGATCGACCAGAATGCTGATCCAGCCCCAAGCGCAAGATAAATAAAATAGAATTTCAGCGATGACTTCCTGATTTGCCGCCAAAAATTAATCATGGGCGAAAGGAAAAAAAGGACACAGATCAACATCACAATGCTGATCTGGATCATTGCCAGCAAATCAATGGCTGCATAATTATCCCGCGGCCGAATGAATATGGCCTTTCGTCCCACCCAGAGCATGATGAGGATATAAATCAGCCAAGTGCGTATAACTGCAGCCCGTTGCATTGCAAAAGCACGATACGTGCGGTTTTTTTTTACCAAAGTACTTGCAGAAATTTGGGCAGAACTTTCTATAGGCATGGTTTGGCTATCTTAACCTGTTCTTGCCGAGCTGGGAGCGGTGAACTTTTTAGAAATAACCTTGAAAAACTTCTATTATTAAAGCTGAGGATCATGTTCTATAAATTTATCTATGGCGCTTGCATACTCATGCTCGATAACAATCTGCTCTTCAATGAGCTTCCATTCATTACCGATTTTTTTATAATGATAAGGAGCTTTTTCGGCCGTATAGGTTCCAAAGTTGACAAACTGAAATTCGAGAAGAAATGGTGTGCGGTTCTTAAATGCAATGTCCAGGCTGATAAAGGGGACGCGGAAACTTCGAAACACATCAACAGAGAAATCGAGAACCGGGCGAGGCACATCTCTGGAATAAGAAAACCTTCCGCTGCCGCTTGCGCGGAAGTCGTTTGGCCTTGTTCTTCTCGTCAAAACAAATAATTTTTCACAGAACACCAATATTTTATAATCGCCATCAAGGCCCGGCACAAATTTTTGAATCAAAAATTTTTTCCGGTGATGTGACTTTTTCCTGTAGTTGGGATAACGGTTTTTCCAGAAAGGCTTTATCTGATCGACAAACCAATAGTAACAGTTAAAGCATCTGCTTTCAACCCTTGGAATTAAAGTATGGGCCTTTCGGGTCTCGATCAGCCTGATGTTCTTGCTTTGGGCGCCTGAGGCCAGCTTAAACACATGCGCTTTATCAAAGTCTATATGCTTGTTATTGTGATAATCCTCATATGTCCCGAAGTACCAGGATTTTATGGCTTTCATTTG
>JAGYOT010000593.1 GCA_018399455.1 Desulfobacterales bacterium | reverse complement strand
AGAAATCGCCCGCCGTATGGGATACCCCATGAACTACGAGAACGCGGAAGCGATTTTTGCCGAAATCACGGAACTTACGCCGTCTTATGCGGGCATCACCTATGAAAGGATCGAAAACGAAGGCATCCACTGGCCCTGCCCCAGCCGGGAGCACCCCGGGACGCCGATTCTGCATACCCAACAGTTCACCCATGGCAAGGGCGTATTTCACGCAATCGACTATATTCCGCCCGCGGAGCAGGTGGACACGGAATATCCTTTGTATCTTACCACCGGCCGGCTCATTTACCAGTACCATACCGGCACGATGACTCGCCGCAGCGAAGGGTTAAACGACCGCGCGCCGGAAAGCTTTGTGGAAATATCACCTGCGGATGCGGAAAAGCATGGGCTGAAAGACGGCCAAATGACACGGATCGCCTCCAGGCGAGGCGAAATCACAGTCCGGGTGAAAGTGTCCGACCAGGCAGTGGACGGAACCATATTTGTCCCCTTTCATTTTGCTGAAGCCGCAGCAAACCGGCTTACCAATGCGGCCCTGGACCCGGTGGCCAACATCCCGGAATTCAAAGTATGCGCCGTCAAAATTGAACAGGCGGCCTAAAGGCTGAGAAAACGCGGGAGTAAGGCTATATTACAGGGCAAGCGGCATCAGAAAGGCCGCCTGCCCTGTATGACGTTTCGAATCTTAGTTCCACCGCTACCAATCACTCATAATTTCCTGACCGCGGTGCTTGGCGATTTCGTCCTGAAGCTGCTCGAACTGCTGTCCCACCGCCCCCAGAAGATAGGCCATCACCTCAAAGCCGATGACGGGATCCTTTTCAAACAGTTCCACCAAATCCTCCCGGTCAAACCTGATCAGTTTGCACTGCCGTGAATCACAGTAGCCGGAGAGCTGGTACCGGTAAGGCGGGGCAAAACAGGTCCAGCCAAAGGCATGCGCTGAAGCCATAAAAGAAACCGGCTTCTCCGTAGCCGCCTGAGATTCGGGGTCCTCGGAACGAAGCTCGACATCACCCTCCACCACAATCCAGACATGGGTGGCGTTATCGCCATGGGCGAAAATTTTTTCTCCTCGTTTGAATTCCACGATTTCGGCCCGCTCCCGAACCATTTCCAGCTGATCATCATTTAAGCAGCTAAAACATTTTACTTTTTCAAGAAAATCCAGACTAATCATTGGCGCCTCCTCTCTCCAGCACACAGTCCTTCTGAACCCTTCCGTGGATGATGTGCTCGTTGAATACGCGCCGCATTTTCTCCGCATCCATCTTCTGATAGACGACCGGTTCGTCGTTATTTATGTGAACGGTCACGTTGGGTTCACTCCAGCATTTGCCGAGGCAGCCCCCGGTCTGCACCTTCAGATTCTTGCGGCCGCAGCGGGAAACCTCGTCGGTCAATGCCTTCATAACCTCCCTGGCGCCGGCGGCAATGCCGCAGGTAGCCATGTGCACAGTCACTTCAACCATGGCCAGCGGTGTATCGTTGGCTGATCCCTGAAGCTGCTGGAATCGTTTGCCTACGACTTTAATGAGCTCGGACAGGACCCGATAGCCGACATCCGGATTCTGCCGAAGATATTCCTGGAAACGGCTCTGCTCGATCATCATCACCGTGCAGTGGTCAAACGCGCAATACGCGGAAAGCTTATACCTGAAAGGCGGAAGCATACTGGACCAGCCGAA